>JBMFPM010000157.1:467-5511 GCA_049969135.1 Anaerolineae bacterium | reverse complement strand
AGCAAAAAATACAAGTAGCAAGACAGCAGAGGCCAAAGAAGAACAGGCCGCTGCTGAACAGTCAAACAAAAGAAGAACATTCTGCGACTGAGTAATTCACTTCCAGGAGGAGATATATGGGCAAGATAGTAGGTATTGATTTGGGTACAACTTTTTCTGTGGTTGCGGTGATGGAAGGGGGTGAGCCTGTTGTGATCCCCACCTCTGAAGGGGAGAGGCTTTGTCCCTCCGTAGTAGCGGTAAACCCCAAGACTGGCGAACGCATGGTCGGTTGGGTCGCTCGCCGCCAAGCCATCACCAATCCGGAGAACACAATTTTCTCTATAAAACGCCTCATGGGGCGCAAGTTCAAAGACCCTGAGGTGCAAAGGGCAATGAAGCGCCTGCCTTACAAGATCATCGAGGCGCCAAACGGCGATGCCTGGGTTGTCATGGGTGGCAAATCCTATTCTCCACCCGAGATTTCGGCTATGATCCTGCAAAAGCTCAAGGCCGATGCCGAAGCATATTTGGGTGAGCCAGTTACACAGGCTGTCATCACAGTGCCCGCTTACTTCAATGACTCGCAGCGCCAAGCCACAAAGGATGCAGGCAAGATCGCCGGCTTGGAAGTGCTGCGCATCATCAACGAACCTACTGCGTCTTCGCTGGCTTACGGCCTTGACAAGAAGAAGGATCAACAAATCGCCGTCTACGACCTGGGCGGGGGCACGTTTGACATTTCCATTTTGAGCATCGGCGAGGGCGTATTCGAGGTAATCTCCACCAACGGCGATACTTACCTCGGCGGCGATGACTTTGACATGCGCATCATAGACTGGATCGCCGATGAGTTTAAGAAGGAGCACGGCATTGACCTGCGTCAGGACCGCATGGCCTTGCAGCGTCTCAAGGAAGCGGCTGAAAAGGCCAAGAAAGAGCTGTCCACCGTGATGCAGACAGAGATCAACCTGCCTTTCATCACTGCTGACCAGACTGGGCCCAAGCACCTGGTCATGACCCTGACTCGTTCCAAGTTGGAACAGTTGGTGGGCGATCTGGTAGAAAAGACCCTTGGACCGGTTGAGCAGGCATTGAAGGATGCCAAGCTCAGTCCCAAAGACATTGATGAAGTCGTGCTAGTAGGTGGTCAGACACGCATGCCTTTGGTGCAAGAGACCGTGCGCAGGTTCTTTGGCAAGGAACCTAACAAGAGCGTCAACCCTGATGAGGTGGTAGCTATAGGTGCGGCGATCCAGGCTGCTGTCCTGAGTGGTGAAGTCAGGGATGTGCTGCTGCTCGATGTCACGCCCCTGACCCTGGGCATTGAGACCTTGGGCGGTGTTGCTACACCCATTATCGAGCGCAACACGACCATCCCGACGAGGAAGAGCCAGATCTTCTCTACAGCGGCTGATGGCCAAACCAGTGTGGAGATCCATGTGGTGCAAGGCGAACGCCCTATGGCCGCCGATAACAAAACTCTGGGCCGCTTTATCTTAGATGGCATCCCGCCCGCGCCACGTGGCGTACCGCAAATTGAGGTAACCTTTGACATTGATGCGGACGGCATCCTGCACGTCAGTGCTCAGGACAAAGCCACCGGTCGCGAGCAAAAGATCACCATCACTGCCTCCAGCGGCCTTACTAAAGAAGAGGTGGAGCGTATGGTGCGCGAGGCGGAGCGCTATGCTGAAGAAGACCGCCGCCGCAAAGAGGAAGCCGAAGCACGCAACAATGCCGATTCAATGGCGTATACGGCGGAGAAAACATTGCGGGAACTGGGTGATAAGGTGCCCGCAGATATCCGCAGCGAAGTAGAAGGCAAGATCGCGGCAGTGCGCTCTGCCCTACAAGGCCAGGATGTATATCGCATCCGCAGCGCTACGCAAGAACTCAGCGAAGCCTTGCAGCGCATCGGGGCAGCGATGTACCAGCGCACCGGCTACACTTCGCCTCCGCATGGTGAAGAGGGCAAGCGAGAGCCACCGGATGAAGGCACCGTCGAAGGTGAATACCGAGAAGTATAAAATCATTCCGCTTCGTAGCACGCAAAAGGGGGATTACGGTGGCAATCCCCCTTTTCGTTTGGCTCTCAGTAGGCATTGATGGTATACTATTATGCTAGGTGTAGCTGGAATAGGAAATGCTGAAAGACCGTCTTATGGGTACGAAGCGCGATTATTATGAGATACTGGGCGTAGACCGCGACGCCAGCACGGAGGACATCCGCAAGGCTTATCGCCGTCTTGCCCGCATGTATCATCCCGATGTGAACAAAAGTCCCGAAGCTGAAGAGCGCTTCAAGGAAATCAATGAAGCGTACGAAGTGCTCAGCGATGAGCAGAAGCGGTTGGCTTATGACCGCTTTGGCCACAGCGGAATAGAAGGCGGCTTCGGCGATTTCACTGGCTTCCCGGATCTGAGCGATATCTTCGAAAGCTTCTTTGGTGGTTTTACTGGTACTCGCACCCAAAAAGGCCCACGGGCCGGCGAGGACCTCCGCGCAGACCTGACTCTTTCCTTCGAGGAAGCCGTGTTCGGCGTCGAAAAAGACCTGGAAATCGAACAGCTTGTGCTCTGCCCAACGTGCGATGGCACCGGCGCTGAGCCCGGCACACGTCCCAGCCGTTGCCCTGAATGTGGCGGCACCGGTCAGGTGCGTCGTGTACGCTCTTCTATCTTCGGCTCATTTGTCAACGTTTCCACTTGCCCTCGCTGCGGAGGAGAAGGGCGGGTCATTCTCAACCCTTGCCCCGAGTGCCACGGACAGCAGCGCGTGCGTCGCAGAAAGCGCATCACGGTCACCATCCCGCCTGGTGTGGATGACGGCATGCGTATTCGCCTCGCCGGCGAGGGCAATGCGGGCATCAACGGAGGCCCTCCTGGCCATCTCTATGTTTTCGTTTCGGTGAAGCCACATCGTTACTTCCAGCGCAAAGACAATGATATCTATTTGAATATCACCATCAACATGGTCCAGGCCGCCCTTGGTGATGAAATCACTGTCCCCACCCTCGATGGGGATGTGAAACTAACTATTCCGGCAGGTACCCAAACCGGCCAGACTTTTACTATCAAGGAAAAAGGGGTGCCCTATTTGCGTCGCAATGGGCGGGGGGATCAATTTGTAACAGTGTTCGTAGCTACGCCCACGAACCTGACTGCAGAACAGAAACGGCTGCTGCAAGAACTTGCCAAAACCATGGGCAGAGAAGCGATCCCTCAAGACAGCCGTAGCCTGTTTGAGAAACTGAAAGATGCTTTCCGCATCTAAAGCATGCCCTAACGTAGTGATGAAACTGCTTGAAGTCAGCGTAGAAACAGATGGTGAGGCCGCAGAAGCTGTGAGTGCTGTGTTCAATCGATACAACCGAAATGGGGCGGTAATCGAGGAAGTGTGGCAGGGGACCAGCCGACCCCCTGCCGTTAGAGTAAAAACATTCCTCTCTGCAGAGCACAGTGAAACCGTCTTGCCAAAGATCGAAGAGGCTTTGTGGCATTTAGGGCAGATTTATCCTATCCCTTCTCCATCTGTACGCTGGCTTTCCGAGACGGATTGGGCAGATGCTTGGAAGTCCGACTACACAGTGCAACATATTGGGAAACATATCGTCATCAAGCCATCATGGCTATCGCACACAGCCACCCCAGAGCAGGTGGTGATCGAATTGGATCCGAGCCTTGCCTTTGGAACCGGCCTCCATCCCTCCACTCGCTTGAGTTTGCAAGCCCTTGAGCAGCATCTAAAGCCCGGTTACCAAGTGCTGGATGTAGGCACAGGTTCCGGCATCCTAGCCATTGCTGCTGCCAAACTGGGAGCAAGCCATGTTGTCGCTCTGGATATAGATGACATTGCATTACGGGTGGCACAGGAGAATATCGCCCGTAATGCAGTGCAGGAAATCGTATCACTGCAGAAGGCATCCCTTATCCCTATATCTTCTGTTGCTTTGACAGACACTTCAGCAGATAGCTTCTTGCTCGAGAAGTGGAGTGGCGTCAAGAGCGAAGATGAGATCAAGATTTTCAACGCATCTGGCCTCTGGGATGGCGCTTTTGATTTACTGGTGATGAATATCACCGCCGATGTGATTGCCAAGTCAGCCTATGCTATCGCACAATGCCTGACCATAGATGGTATATTCATCGTCTCCGGGATTATCCAAACACAAGAGGATTTCGCCCGCCAAGCCTTATCTGCAGCGCATTTGAGCGTACAGATACGCTCTACAGAGAAAGATTGGGTTGCATTGATTGGCAAACGTCCGCGCAGCGGCACAGAACAAACTAGAAAGGAGTATACACAGAGCAGCCCTGCCTAAACCTGCCATGCTTTATCCTCGGCAGTGCGCCTCTGTCTCTTCTCTATGCATCGGTTCTTTGTGCCCCCTAACTGGATAAAAGGTGATACAGTAACGATCAGTGGTTCTGTGGTACATCAGATTCGGGATGTTTTGCGCCTCAAGCCAGGAGACAATATCACAGTGCTCGATGATTCTGGCTGGGAATACCAAGTGCGCCTTGCCACGGTGGAGCAGGCCAAGGTCACTGGTCAAATCGAACAAAAAGTTTTAGCACGCACTGAACCCAGAACCAAGATCACTCTTTATCAGAGCCTGCTCAAGGGCGACAAGTTTGAATGGATACTGCAAAAAGGCACAGAATTGGGTGTGGTTGAATTTGTGCCTGTGGTCTCGGATCGCTGCGTGATCGGCAGTGTAGATGATGTGAGCAAAGCAAAGTTCGAACGTTGGCAGAAGATCACACTGGAAGCAGCGGAACAATCGCGACGTGCTCGGCTGCCACGCTTGCACGTACCGCTGCTCTTTCCCCAAGCTTGCGAGAGAGCACGCCGTGCGGACCTAGCGGTGCTGCCATGGGAAGAGGAGAAAGCACGCACATTGCGCGCTATGCTGACCACGTCGGATTCACCTCCGATCAAGGTGCCAGGTAAGAATCTGGTCATCCGCAAGCCATTTTCCATCAGCATTATCGTAGGGCCCGAAGGGGGTTTCACTAGTCGCGAAGTTGACCAGGCCCGTCGCTATGGTATTGCCCCCGT
>JBMFPM010000157.1:0-457 GCA_049969135.1 Anaerolineae bacterium | reverse complement strand
AACCGCTGCTTTAGCTGCGATTGCGATTATTCTCTACCAACTCGAAGACATGTAGCACCTGACGACAAGTTTTTATATTCATGGGGCATATGCCCTCTAGACTGGAGTTTTATGGGCCGTGTTTACGTAGCCCTTGATCTCGAAACTACGGGAGTAGATCCGGAACGCGATGCCATCATAGAGATCGGTGCGGTCAAATTTCGTGACCAACAAGTGCTGGATACCTGGTCTGCATTGGTCAATCCACAACGCCCTATTCCCTACAAGATCCAGAAATTGACCGGCATTGATCCGCAAGATGTGCAAAACGCACCGGCTCTGGCTTCTGTGCTCCCCCGCCTAACTAGTTTCATCGGAGATCATCCTGTAGTTGGTCATAATGTAAGTTTTGAGGCATCCTTCTTGCGCAGGCATGGCCTTCTGCTGCGCAACCCGCTGGTTGATACTTTTGAACTGG
>JBMFPM010000156.1:0-5519 GCA_049969135.1 Anaerolineae bacterium | reverse complement strand
CAAAATCAGATTATAATTGCTCGTCGCGAAATGTCAAACTCACCTCTTTTGTCCTGCTATAGCACTTGGCAATTCTAGGGAAAGGCACTAAAATCTAAACTGGAAAATGCGTTGGACATGAGTGATACATCCATAAAGTAGTACTGAAAGAAAGGGAAAGCGGCACAAAATAAGAGAGGAAATGGCCATCGGGGTTTGTACTATCTATCTCAGCATTCCAGCGAATCACTCCTTGAAAGGCAAGCGTCAGGTCCTCAAGTCTCTTATCGCTCGTGTGCGCAAGGATTTTAATGTATCCATCGCTGAAGTTGCGCAACAAGATGCTTGGCAAGCCGCTACCTTGGGCGTAGCCTGTGTCGCTACAGATCCCGCCTATGCCCATGGTTTGCTCACCAAGGTGGTAGAGGCAATTACTGCCTATCGCCTGGATGCCGACGTGCTCGACTTTGAAATAGAGATTTACTAACCGTGTTGACATGGCTGAAACACAACAAGCTACTCTGGATGACTAGCCTCCTGGGCCTCTGTTTCGTGGTGATTGGTTATTGGGCACTAGCCACCGGTCATAGCCTTGGCTCTTATTTTTCACCCACCTTAACGTCTGCACCAACGCCAGCGCCATCTTCTACAGCGACGCCCATGCCGACTGCAACACAGACCTTCTCGCCCACCCCGGCCCCGACCCTTACTCCAATGCTAACCCCTACACTGACCTGCACGCCCACTGCAACGCCGACCACCACAGTCACAGCGACTCCTGCGCACTTTGCTTCTCGTGTTCTTTCAGTGCCGGTTATCCTACAGGAATTACCCCTTTCCTGTGAGATCGCGGGCATGCGTATGGTCTTGGCTGCTTTATATAGCGATGTTCCCAGTGAACAGGACCTGCTCGCCTGCATGCCCAGAAACCCTAATCCTTACCTGGGCTTCCGTGGAGATCCTGCCGGGAGGAACCGCTATCCCGATGGCCGCATTAACTGGGAAAACTACGGGGCATACGCCCCAGTGGTGGCTGAGACGCTCAATCGGTGTGCCTTGGAACCGGCCGGGGGAGAATTCGAGGCTGTAGCAGTCAAAGGCACTAGTTATCAAGAAGTTGCCGAGGCTGTGCTCAATGGTTATCCCGTGGTTGTATGGGTATCAAAGCGACAGGATGTAGAAGAAACCACCATTGACACCCCGGAAGGCCCAGTGAGGCTCGTCTTTGGCGAGCATGTTTGGGTAGTGATAGGATACCATGAGGATGGAACTTTTGAGGTGCACGATCCATATCCGCAGCAAAACGGCAAGCAAACTTTTCGCGTGCATACCTTCCCCAACTGGGAACTCTTCGACCGCATGGCAGTCTTCGTCTGGCCGCACACCAGATAATGCCAGTACCCTAAGATACCCCCCTTTGTCGTGAAGTGGGGCGACTATGCCTGCCTTGTATCTTCATCCATCCATTTTGCCTTTGAGTGCTCGGTATAGCGCTACCCATTCACTGATGCTCAACATCTGCGCCCGGCGTTGCTCATCAATGCCAGCTTCCTTCATGGCTCGGGTAACGTGCTCCATGGATAAGCCGAGCCCGTGAACCAGCGCATTACGGAGCTGCTTGCGTCGCTGGGCAAAGCCTGCCCGCACCACTTCGAAAAATGAGCCAACTTCATCCCGCTCAAGAGGCACCTGTTCGTGAGGGTCTATACGGACAATCGCAGAGTCCACTTTCGGAACCGGGTAAAAAGCGCTGGCTGGCACGCGGGCAATAAGCCGAGGCTGCCCATAAAATTGCACACTAACAGCAAGAAGGCTCATCTGTCCTGGCTTGGCTGTGATGCGCTGTGCGACTTCTTTTTGCAGCATCAGCACGATGAGTTGGGGTTGGGGGGCAGTTTCTAGCAAATGCCGCATTACAGCCGAGGTGATGTAGTAAGGGATATTGGCAACTACCTTATAGACCGGTACGCTTCCTGTGTCCTTTTCCTGCAAAATGCGGGAGATGTCCAAACTCAGAATGTCAGCGGGTATGATCTCAACGTTTGCAAAGGGAGCTAGCCTTTTCTCTAGGACGGCCACAAGGTTTTGATCTACTTCAACGGCTATCACACGGTGCGCGCATTCGGCTAAAGCCTCGGTCAGGGTTCCCAACCCTGAGCCAATTTCAAGCACAGTATCCAATGGGCCGACTTGGGCTGCCGCGAGTATCCGTCTCAAGACATGGCGATCAACGAGAAAGTTCTGCCCCAACTCTTTGTGTGGTCGAAGCTCGAGTTCCCTTAAGAGAGCCTTGATATCCATCTTGATCTAGAAAAGTAGCTGCCTTTAACGCCGCTCACTGGGATAACTGGGCAAGATCCAGTTGATCTTGTCGGCGGGTGGCACTGGTTCCAGCAAATACACATCTACCCACTTGTACCAAAGCACCAAGTTATCGTCGTCATAGCATAGGTCTATCCGCCGGCCAAGGATCTTGCTGCCGGTGTCAGCAGCCGTGGCAAATCCATAGCCTGGTACGTACACTTCAGTTCGCAAGCTGATCACCCGTGGATCTACAGCCACAATACCCTTTCGTGCCCTCCATCCCAATCTGGTTATGCCATACGTAGGATGATCTGGGCCCTTGCCAGCAGTCGGGGCATTGTATGAGGTAGCTAGCATGCGTATCTTGCGCCAGTAACGGATCACCCCATCTGGGGTCTCTAGTTCCCGCACGACGATCTTCGTGCCATAAGATACAATGCGTGTAGTGGGCTGGCGCTCAATCCACTCATCGGTCGTAACCCGTTCCTTCTCCTGGCCATCCTCGTAGACAATGCGGACACGCCGTTTGCGCACCCCTGCTTTCCCTTGCTGGTCTACACGTTGTTGGTCTAGTTCAAGCGTATTGTCAGGGCGCCAGACGGTTTCGAAGGGAATAGACACGGTCTCCTCAATCCAATGCTCCACTACACGCACAACTCGTACAGTCATGTTGGCTGTGATCTCCGCATCTAGATGAGGAATGGTGTAATCTTTGCCCTGCAACTCCACACCTGTTTCATGCAAGAGCTCGGCCACACTATGGGCTTGCGTGCGCGCCTGGATCGTCCTGCCATCTGCGTATATCATCACTGGTTTTGCCCGGTGGATCTCAACACGCATGCCAGCCGTCAGCAAGGTGCCCAGCAGCGGCTGCACGCGGTCTCCTAAATACAAGGTAATGCCTTCATTGAGCAGTGCTTCACCCACCGTACGCGCTATGGTATGGATAACGGTCTCGACAGCACCATCCTGGATGGACAAAGCGACGGCTCGCTGCAGTTTGATGCGCGTCCAAGAAAAGGTCGCTGGGTTCCCTGACCTATGCAAAATGCTGCGCACCAGTGGCCAACGGCTTGGCATCCATTGATAATGCGGCAGAGGGGCTTCCAGGTTCACTGGCGAGCCATCTAGCATCACCCGATCGTAATCTTTGGGATTCAACCCGATCTCGCGTAACACATCCCCCACTTGCCGGCTATGCGTATAGTGTTCCATGATCTGCCCATCAGCTTCAATTAACACTGGTAGCGCTTTTTGCACAACAACAGTTTGCTGCTCCTCAAGCAGGGCATCTAGTGAGGGCAAGACAATGTCCTCCGGCTGCAAGGTCAAGCCAATTTCACGCAGATAAGCACCAACCGTACGCTGGTGGGTTTTTGACCTCCATACCTGGCCATTTACCTCTAACGTAACCAACATGCCCGACTGGGCATAACTTGAGGCCATCACAGCCACAAGGATTATGATAATAAGCAAGGAAAAGAACCCTGCCGGCAACCGGGTGTCCTTGGTCGCAGGTAAAGAATACGTTTGAGATTGTGGGGGTTTTCGAAGTAACACTTCTTGTTCAGACAATCGCTTCTACTTCCTTCACAGTTCTCTAGTAACCACCAAGCATACCTGCCTGAGGGCTGACAGAGATCAATAACGAGTTTATGATGTCATAGCGCATGACAATACCGCATGAGCTGCCGATTCTCCGGCTAGGTAGCCTGTAGAGAAAGCTGCCTGCAAATTATAACCCCCTGTATCGGCGTCCACATCAATTACTTCTCCACAGAAGTAGAGCCCTCTCACCAGTTTGGATTCCATTGTGCGTGGATCAATCTCTGTTGTATCCACACCACCCGCCGTTACAATAGCCTCGCTAAGAGGACGGCTGCCAGTTATGGTGACACGTAAATCCTGTAAAAGTGCTACAAGATGCCTTCTCTCAGTAGCTGTAATCTGATGAGCGGGCTTGTCGGCTGGAATGCCAAGCAGCGCAACAAACACTGGCACCATCTTGCTGGGCAAAAGTTCGTCCAATAGATTACGCCATTTCCGACGTCCGTGCGCATCCAGTGCTCGCCGCACCCGTTCGTCCAACTCCTGGGCAGTCAAAGCAGGCTTCAAGTTGATGGACAAAGAAACTCTGCCTTTTCCCAGGCTATCCACAGCTTTCCGGCTCAGTGTCAGCACAATGGGTCCTGATACACCAAAATGCGTGAACAGCATCTCACCAAATTCCCGGCGAATGGGCTTGTCATCCAGAAACAGAGTAACCTGTACATTGCGCAAGCTAAGGCCCTGCAGTTGGCGTACCCAAGGCTCCTTGGCTTCTAATGGTACTAATGCAGGCCGGATGGGTACAATACGGTGCCCCGCCTCTGCAGCAAGACGATATCCATCACCACTGGAACCTGTTCGTGGATAAGAAGCCCCTCCGGTAGCCAGGATGACTGCTGCCCCATGGATCGCACGTCCACTTACCTGAACACCCAGGATCTGCTTCTCTTCAATCAAGAGACGCTTCACGGGACATCTACGCTGTATACGCACACCACTCGTCGCCAGATAGTGTTCCAAAGCATCTGCAACTTGTTGGGCATCGTTCGAAGCAGGAAAAACACGCCCACCTCGTTCTACCACAGTGGGCACTCCGCGCCGTTGAAAGAAAGAGATCAAATCCTCTACAAAGAAACGAGAAAACGCACCGTACAAAAAGTAGCCCGTCTCACCAAAATGGGCGATGAATTCAGGTAGTTCAGCCTTGTTGGTGAGATTGCAGCGCCCCTTGCCGGTCAGGCGCAATTTGTTGCCCAGCCGTGGCGTCTTCTCCAACAACAAGACATCCTCCCCATATTCTGCGGCGCGGCCAGCAGCCATCATGCCTGAAGCGCCACCACCAACAACAATGATCTGTTTCGTCATTCCATCTCAATAACGGAAAGAGGGCGGGAGCCATGCCCACCCTCAGCGTTTACGATGGTCGTGCACCCTCTGTCGATGTCAACACACCAGCTTGCCACGGACAGCCAGCTCCAATCAGGCTACCCTACGGCACCCAGAGGGGACTGCTTACCGTTGCTTCCTCCCGGACCTGGCGGGGTTCGCAGGCCTCTGCCGCGTAGGACCCAATCTTCAACGCCGCTTGGCCGCAGCAGTCCTGACATGCTGCACCTCGAGAGGGAATTCGACCCCGCTATAGCGGCTTGCGGGTACAGGGCACCGCTAGCTCCCCGTCTAGCACGACC
>JBMFPM010000155.1:0-5521 GCA_049969135.1 Anaerolineae bacterium | reverse complement strand
GCTGTGTATTCACCTGCATTGACGGATTTCATCCTGATGGTAAAAGGCACTAGTCACATGTTCATTACCGGGCCCGGAGTGATCAAGGCTGTCACACATGAAGACGTGTCCTTTGAGGAACTTGGCGGAGCGATGACGCATAGCACCAAGAGCGGTGTGGCTCATTTTGCGGCGGAGAATGAGGAGCATTGCCTACAGTTGGTTAGGAGGCTGTTGAGCTTTATCCCGCAGAACAATATGGAAGATCCACCTATCGTGCCACCTACAGATGATCCCCAGCGCATGGATGAAGAGTTGGACACCATTGTGCCCGGCAACCCGAACAAGCCCTATGATATGCGCGACATCATACGGCGCGTCGTAGATAGCGGGGACTATTTTGAGGTACAGGAGCATTGGGCACGCAATATTACCATCGGTTTTGCACGGTTAGATGGCCATTCCGTTGGCATTGTTGCGCAGAACCCTGCTTTTCTGGCAGGGGTTCTGGATATTGATTCCTCGGTCAAGGCAGGGCGGTTTGTGCGCTTTTGCGATTGTTTCAACATCCCGCTGATCACCTTTGTGGATGTGCCCGGATTTTTGCCCGGAGTCTCTCAGGAATACGGCGGCATCATCCGTCACGGAGCCAAGCTGCTCTATGCGTATTGTGAAGCCACTGTGCCCAAGCTCACGGTGATCACACGCAAAGGATATGGTGGCGCGTACGATGTCATGAGCTCCAAACATATCCGGGGTGACATCAATTACGCCTGGCCCACTGCTGAAATTGCAGTCATGGGCCCAGACGGGGCGGTAAACATCATTTTCCGCAAGGAAATTGCAGCCGCGGAGGATCCTGAGGCAAAGCGCGAGGAACTGATACGCGAATACCGCGAGCGCTTTGCCAACCCCTACATCGCCGCCGAACGCGGGTACATAGATGACATTATCGAACCGCACGAGACACGGCCGCGTCTCATCGAAGCCTTGCGGATGTTGCAAAACAAACGTGACACTAACCCACCCAAAAAACATGGCAATATTCCGTTGTAATTGCAAGACAATGAAAGACGTAGCATGCTGCGTCTCCACAGCAGAATGAGGAGTTTATGCAGAGCAGACCACTGGGAATAACCGATACTACACTGCGCGACGCGCATCAGTCTTTGTTAGCTACGCGCCTGCGCCTCAAGGATATGCTGCCTATCCTGGAACAGATAGACGCCGTGGGCTATCATTCTGTGGAAATGTGGGGCGGAGCGACTTTTGATGCCGCGATGCGCTTTCTGGGCGAAGACCCCTGGGAAAGAGCGCGAACGATCAAAGCGCACCTACCCCGTACACCCTGCCAGATGCTGCTGCGAGGGCAAAACCTCGTAGGGTATCGCCATTATCCTGACGATATCGTCGAGCGTTTTATCATGCGTGCTAGAGCCAATGGCATTGACATTTTTCGCATTTTTGATGCCTTGAACGACGTGCGCAACATGGCTTGGGCCATGACCGTTGCCAAGCGCGTTGGTGGGCATGTGCAAGCCAGTATCTGCTACACCACCAGCCCGGTACATACACTGGACAAGTTTGTGGAACTGGCCGTCGAACTCGAAGAGATGGGCGCCGATTCCATCTGCATTAAAGATATGGCTGGTTTGATTACTCCCTACGCTGCTTTTGAGTTGGTCAGTCGTTTGAAAGCAAGGCTTCATATCCCTGTGCAGTTGCATACGCATTACACCAGTGGCATGGGGACCGCTGCCTATCTCAAGGCTGCCGAAGCAGGAGTGGATGTGGTGGACACCGCCATTTCCTCGCTAGCTCTGAGTACTTCTCAACCACCGACTGAAGTCCTGGTCAGCATGCTCCAAGGCGAGCCACGGGATACTGGGCTTGATCTGCAGCTCTTGTCCCAAATTGCGCGGTACTTTGCTGAGACACGCGCCAAATACAGCAAATTCGAAGGGGGAGTCGTCGGGATAGATGCGCGTGTATTGCAGTACCAAATTCCAGGGGGCATGATTTCCAATCTGGCCTCACAGTTGCGCGAGCAAAATGCTCTCGACCGCTACGAAGAGGTGCTAGCTGAAGTACCGCGTGTGCGTGCTGAGCTAGGTTATCCACCCCTGGTGACACCGACCAGCCAGATTGTCGGCACGCAAGCCACGCTGAATGTATTGCTTGGCGAACGCTACAAGATCGTTCCAGAGGAAGTAAAGGCTTATGTGAAAGGATTCTATGGTCGTCCACCGGCGCCGATCGATGAGGAAGTGAAAAAGCGTATCCTTGGCGATGAAGAGCCCATCCGATGCCGGCCTGCAGACCTTTTGGAGCCAGGGTACGAAAAGGCAGCGGCGGAGATTGGCGATTTGGCTCAGAGCGAAGAGGATGTGCTCTCTTATGCGCTCTTTCCCCACATTGCACGAGCTTTTCTGGAACGCCGTGCCCGTGGCGAGAGCAATGAGGAGACAGTGGCGGCAATTGCAGCAGCTATTCTGGCCCGACGTAACCAGAAATCCGCAGTGCCGACCTCTGCAACGCCACCTGTTTCGTTGTGGAAGTTAGCTGGCCGTGTAGGACGCAGTTGGAGATTTTTAGGATAATGGTTGGGAGTGTGAATCATGCGTTTCGTGCTCACCATTGACGGAGTAGATTATCCTATTGAGGTGAGCAAAGGTGCTCTTGAGGTCAACGGGCGGACCTTCCATGTGCAGGCGGATGTACGTAAGGTCATGGTGGATGGTGTGGAATATCAGGTCGAGGTGGGAGATGGAGTTGTCTGGGTCAATGGCCTTCCCTACGCCTTCTCGTTGGGCGATGGTTACGAAGGAACGGTGCAGACCCTGTATGAGGCAGTCCAGAATGCAGATGATCAGCCTTCTGCACAGCCGGTGATCCAAAGCAACCATGCTTTGACCGCTATCATGCCTGGCAGAGTGTTGCGCGTTCTGGTGAAAGAGGGCGATCATGTCCAAGCTGGCGAGGTACTTTGTGTACTGGAAGCGATGAAGATGGAGAATGAGTTGCATGCCCATGCAGCGGGTGTAGTGCTGCGTGTGCTGGTCAAGCCAGGGCAGACTGTGGAGGCAGGCCAGTCCTTGATCCTTTTCGAGGAGGTAGCATGCGACTCGAGCGAGGTCTGATACAGGTCTATACAGGAGATGGCAAGGGCAAGACCACAGCGGCATTGGGATTGGCATTACGCGCAGCCGGACATGGCTTGCGTGTCTATATTGTACAGTTCATGAAAGGCTGGCCCCATTACGGTGAGTTGCTGGCCCTGGCTGCACAGCCGAATATCACGTTAGTGCAATTCGGCCGTCCAAGCTTTGTGAATCGGGAGCATCCTGATCCAGAAGACGTGCGCTTGGCACAGGAAGCCTATCAGCGCAGTCTTGACCTCCTTACCAATGGTCAGTATGATGTAGTGATTCTCGATGAGATCAATGTGGCGTTGGATTACGGCTTGATCTCACTGGAGCAAGTGCTTGCCTTGCTTGATGCCAAGCCGCCTCATGTGGAATTGGTGCTGACGGGGCGCAATGCACATCCCCGGGTGATAGAGCGTGCAGACTTGGTGACCGAGATGCGCGAAGTCAAACACCCTTACCGATTGGGGATTGAGGGCAGGGAAGGGATTGAGTACTAAGTGGGTGCTGAGGCGTCAAGAACGTAAAGCGCAAAACATAAAACATAAGGAGGCAGAGTGTCTGCAGTGGAGCCAGGGGAACAATGGAAGAGGGAGATTGATTCTATTGGGCGGACGATTAATACGCTACATCCCAAAGTGCGTTTGACTGATCTACGCGATGCGGTGGAGGATTTGCAGACCAATATCGCCAACTTGCCAAACAAGGTAAAGGATCTTCGCTCGCGCGGCTATCCTTTTGGAAAGGATTGGGAGGGCAGGGCTGTGGATTTGGCACAGCAGTGGGCTTCCCTGCAGCCTAGGGTGTCAGCTCAGATTGAGCAGCAGGCGATGGCTTTGGAACTTGCTCTGCGGCCTATTGAGGAGCAGTTTCGGCGGCTGGTGGCGTTACAGACAACTTCTCAAGAAGCACAACTGCAGATAGGTCAGATAAAGGCTGCCTTGAGTTCTCTCGAAAGCAAAATCTCTGCTGCCCAAGGGCAAATCAGAGGGATGTACGACGCCCTAGAACGGCAGGTGGGGGAGTTTCACCGGCATTTGCAGAGGGTGGACTGGACGCTCAAACAACTGGCGGAGGCAAGTTTCCCATTGCTTGCAGCCGAGGCAGGAATTATGGCGGTCAAAGCCACCTGGGTCAGAGGTGAAAAAGAAGACAAGTCTGATCCACAAGGAGTTCTCTATCTGACTGACCAGCGCTTGCTTTTTGAGCAGAAGCAGGAAATTGCTATCAAGAAAGTGCTGTTTATCACCAAAGAGAAAGAAAGGGTGCAGAAGTTATTGTTTGAGGTGCCCCTTGCCTGGATAGAGAGTGTGCAAGCCAGTAAGCGTGGGTTGCTAGGACATGAAGACCACCTTGACTTTACTTTTACCTCTGATGCTTCGGCACAGGCAGCTCATTTCCATATTGATGGGCAGGATTGCCACATGTGGCAAGGCCTGGTTGGCAGGGCAAAGGCTGGTGAATTCGCCCAGGATCGGGCCGTGCCACTCGACCAGGCGGTTGTGGAGAAGGTCAGGTCTGCACCTACTGCTTGCCCGTATTGTGGTGCAGCAATCAACACACCGGTACTTCGTGGTATGGATAGCATTCGCTGTGAGTATTGTGGTAAGGTGATACGATGGTGAGGAGTGATGAGTGACGAACGCTCTGCGTCCCTCATCCCTTACATATATTGTCTGGAGGGTGTCCATGCAGGATCAAGAGACGATGGTGTCCATTGCTCGGGCAAAAGAGGAGTGGGAACGTACAACGTTGCGCGATGCGCTTGAAAAGCGGCCAGAACGCTACGAGCAGTTCATTACTACGTCTGGAGCGCCGGTAGAGCGACTCTATACACCGTTGGATATCGCCGACCTGGATTATGAGCGTGATTTGGGTTTCCCAGGCCAGTATCCTTTCACCCGGGGCATCCATCCCACGATGTATAGGGGCCGCCTGTGGACAATGCGCATGTTTGCCGGCTTTGGCAGCGCTGAAGAAACCAACGCACGTTACAAGTATCTGTTGGCGCACGGAGAAACTGGGCTCTCGGTAGCCTTTGATTTCCCTACCTTGTACGGGTATGATACGGATCACCCGCTGGCTGAGGGAGAATTTGGCAAATGCGGCGTGGCTGTCTCATCCCTGGCAGATATGGAGATCTTGTTTGACGGCATACCCGTGGATGAGATCACTACTTCGATGACCATCAATGGCCCAGCAGCGGTTATCTGGGCGATGTACATTGCGGCTGCAGAAAAGCGCGGCATCCCCATGGCAAAGCTAGGCGGTACGATTCAGAACGACATCCTCAAGGAGTACATCGCTCAAAAATCCTGGCTGCTTCCCCCCGAACCATCCATGCGCTTGATCATTGACACCTTTGAGTTTGGCAGCAAGTACCTGCCCAAGTGGAA
>JBMFPM010000154.1:0-5524 GCA_049969135.1 Anaerolineae bacterium | reverse complement strand
GTTCTGGAAGGTCAAGCGGCCTAGATATTGGTCCACACGGCCACTCAAGACAATCTGACGACCTCGTGTTAACTGCCGCAGGAGATAAGGTTGGTTGAACCAAATTGCTTCTACGAAGCCCGTGCCATCGGAGATCACAGCTTTGGTCAGCAGCTTGCCACTGCGTGTTTGCTGGTTTTGTGCCTCCTGCACGACGCCGATAATGGTTACTTCCTCGCCATACCTGAGTTCGCGGATTGTTTTCAGGTGGCTGAAATCATCATAGCGGCGCGGAAAAAGGTAGAGCAAATCCTCAACTGTATGCACGCCCAGGTGAGCCAATCTGCGGGCCAAAGCGGATTGCACCCCACGTACAACCGTGACGGGGGATTTGAGCTCAGAACCCGATTGCCCTGTCCTGGTTCGCTCTTTACGTGGCACATCGCTTTGCTTAAGCTCGCGCTCTTTCGCGGCACTTTGCTCCGGACTGGGAGATCGGAGAACCTCTAAGGTTTTTTGGATCGCCACCAAGCGTTCTGTAACAGGCCTCTGCGCATATCCCTGGAGGCTTGCGGTAATTTTAGCCACCAACTCTTGCTGGTTCTGCGGCAATGATTCCTGCTCGGCCGCCTGAAGCCAGGTGGCCATAAATTTGTCCAAGCCCCCGATGACAATGCGGTTTTGGCAACCGTCCGCGTGTTCGGCGGTTAGTATTTTGATCAGCTTGTCAAAATCCAAACCCATAGCCTTTTACACATCCGCCTAGACTCTGATTCATTACAGTCCTTCATAAACCACTACCCCTAAAGCCTCCGGCCCTAAATAGGTGGCCAGGGCTGGGCCGTAAGACTTGATGTTCAAGTCTTTTCCGGGGAAAGCTTCAGCAAGGCGCTCAAAAAGCATTTGTGCGTCATCTGAAGGACGGCCGTGCAAAACAACAACCTTTTCAAAGCGTGCAAACTCAGCTACAAACTCAAAAAGGCGATCCACCGAGCGACCCCTGGAACGAATTTTGTCCAGCGGTATGATTTCACCTTCCTCCACAATGAGAAGCGGTCGAGAGCCTAGAAACCCATCCGCAAGGGAGCGCCCACGGCTAGGATGGCTGAGGCGTTCGAGATACTCCAAGTTTTCGGTGAAAAAGACCATATAGATGTGAGGGATCATCCCTCGGATTAAGCGTACAATCTCTGTGACAGGCATGCCTCGTTGGGCTGCTTCGGCAGCAGCCACAACCAGGCTTTCCAAGCCCCATGAAATCATGCGCGAATCGAATACGGTAATCTTACTCCGACCCAGAAAGACCCTAGTTGCTTCCTGGGCAGCTTGCACTGTCTTGTTCAACCTGGAAGAAATGTGAATGGATAGGATTTGGTCAGTGTCCTTCAGCAGCCGATTGTAAACCCGTTGAAATTCCTCAGGCGAAGGAGGTTCAGCGATGGGCAAAAATTTGCTCTTACTCAAAAGCTGGTAGTACTCGCCCTGGTTTATATCCACGTTATCATGGTAGACCGCGGACCCGAAATTGATCCTGATAGGCACGACAGTTATACCTAGCTCAGCGGCAATCTGGGGTGATATATCGGATGAACTGTCAGTCACTATCCTGATCATGCTACGTCTCCTTCCCTAGCTATTCCACCGAAATGATGTAGTGATAATGGGGTTGCTTACCCTCCACCAATTCGACCTCTTTGTCTGGATAACGCTCAGCGATCCAGGATACGAGTTGCTCAGCCTGCTCCTGAGTCACTGCCTCGCCCCAGTAGACAGTGATGATCTCATAACGCTCCATATCTATCCTTCGCAATACTGCCTGCGTTACTTTGAGCAAATCATCATTTGCCTCTACCAGTTCCCCGTTGAGCAGACCAATAAACTGGCCCTCCTGAACTTTCAAACCGTTGATTTGTACCGAGCGGATAGCAGTGGTAATCTCTATTGTTTGGATTTGGGCAGCAGCGCGCTCCATCAGATCCACATTTGCTTTCAAGTCGCTCTGATAGTTAAACGCTAACAGCGCAGCAATGCCTTGCGGTATTGACTTGGTCGGAACAACAACCACTTCCTTGTGCGACATTCGTTGCGCTTGTTGCGCCGCCAGTACCACGTTGGAGTTATTGGGCAAGACGATTACCTTATTAGCAGGAAGGCTCGATATAGCTTTCAGCAACTCTTCGGTGCTGGGATTCATCGTCTGCCCTCCCGACACGGTAGCGCCTGCTCCCAGGCTCTCGAAAACGCGCCTGAGTCCCTCACCGTTAACCACTACCACAATGCCGATATCGCTCAAAGGTTGAGCAGGAGGAATAGGCCTTGGCTCTGATTTCTGCTGAGCCAAGAATTGCTGATATTGCAACTGCATGTTTTCCACTACCACATCGCGCAAAGTTCCCTTGCTTGTGGCATAACTAATGACGCGGCCAGGGTCATCCGAATGCACGTGCACTTTAATGGTGTTCGCATCTCCAACCACAAGGACACTTTCGCCCATAGCCTCTATAGCGGCACGAATATCGTCAATGGGCAAGTCATGCCCCTCGATGAGGAATTGGATATCGTAACCGTATTCACCTTCAGAGACCGATCCTTGCTCCAACCTAGCTGCTGCCTTAGTTTCCAGCTTTAGAGAAATTTGCTCTCCACGCAAGTGGCGCAAGAACCCCTCCAAGATAACACACAGCCCCTGTCCACCTGCGTCAACCACCCCTGCTTCTTTGAGCACGGGCAATAGTTCTGGTGTGCACGCTAGCGCATCCCGGGCGCGCATTACAGTTTGTTCGAGCACGTACAGGATGTCATCGCTCTCCCCAGCGGCGCGCATTGCTGCTTCAGCCGCTTCTCGCACCACGGTCAAGATCGTCCCTTCAACTGGCCGCAGCACTCCTTTATATGCTGTTGCTGCGCCTTCGCGCAAAGCAAACGCCCAGTCAGAAACAGTGAGTTGCTCTTTGCCATCTAGATATTTGGCCACCCCTCGCCATATTTGCGAGAGGATAACGCCCGAGTTTCCACGCGCACCCATCAATGCGCCATGCGCTAAAGCACGGGTCACCGAGGTGATCGAATTGTCCGAAACCGTAGATATTTCCCGCAGAGCCGCCTGCATGGTCAAATACATGTTGGTACCCGTATCTCCATCGGGCACCGGGTAGACATTGAGCGAATTGATATAGTCTATATGCGCTTCTAACCAGGCCGTGCTGCTTTCAATAAGCTTTTTTAGCTCATATCCGTCACACGGCACTGATTTGCCGTCTTTCCTTGTAGGTGACGTTGGATGCATACCCCCCTTGCCAATGCCATGCTGTCCAGCCAATAAAACTTACCTCCATTCCAGCCACAGCGGTATGTGACAGCTTGCGCGTCACTTACTATTCGCTGCTGTTCGTGCTTACTCTCAGACCTTGTACGTGGACATTGACCTCATCAATAGGAACGCCCAGGGTTTTTTCGACCCGAAATTTAACATTTTCCATAATGTTATGGGCTACTTCGCTGATGCGGACGCCATATTCGAGAACCACGTACAGGTCAATAATAATGCGTTGATCGACCACCCTGACCTGGACTCCCCGGCGGTAATTGTCGCGGTGCAATACCTCAGCTAACCCACCACTGAGCGTACGGTGTGCCATGCCTACCACACCATAGCACTCTAGCACTGCCGCAGCCGCTAGTCCAGCAATTGCTGCGGGTGAAACTTCAATGCGGCCTAATCTGCGCTCTTCAGCCATGCACACACTCCCTCTTCTTCGGGCGTGGCAAAAGCGTTCGTCTCATCGCACTCCATTGGACCTCCACTAGCCATAGAGACGCCTTTCCCGCCCTGTTATCATTCCTACAAAATTTGCCTAAAATGTGTTCTTGTGGTAGTATATTATGGTTTTTATAGCCCATATTATCCATACCAAATCGAGAGAGGTAGTTCCAAATGACCATAAAATGTGATATCTGTGGAAAAGGACCCCAGTACGGCCATAACGTAAGCCACTCCAAAAAGGCTACTAACCGTCGCTGGCTGCCTAACATCCAGAAAGTAACCATCCGCGAAGGAAATATAGTTAAGCGTCTGAACGTATGTACGCGTTGCCTGCGCACATTGCATAAAGCTTAAGACCGCGCCCATTTTCTGGAAAGCCAGCACTTGTAGGTGCTGGCTTTTTTCTTGTTTAACACCTCCAATTAGCTCTCGATGCTCCTTCGTATTTTGGCAATTGCTTCTGCTACAGGCTCGTCGGTGCCAAATACTGCCTGCCCAGCTACGAGCACTGTAGCCCCTGCCGACACCACCAACGGGGCTGTCTGAGTGTCAATGCCGCCATCCACTTGGATAACCACGGGCAGGTTACGCTCATCAATCATGTGCTTTACGTGCTTGATCTTGTTGAGCATACTATCAATAAACTTCTGTCCGCCGAAACCAGGGTTGACTGTCATGACCAGAACCGAATCCACATACTCTAGAATTTCTTGCAAAGACGTAGCTGGCGTGGCCGGATTCAGCACCACGCCAGCTTTCGCACCATAGCCTTTGATTTGCTGAATGGTACGGTGCAAATGAGGGCAAGTTTCCCAATGCACTAGGATCCAATCCGCTCCCGCGGCGATAAAATCACGGATGTACCGTTCCGGTTCCACAATCATGAGGTGAGTAGGCAAAGGCAAGCTGGTTACGCGACGCACTGCCTCCACAATCATGGGGCCAAATGAGATATTGGGCACAAAGCGGCCATCCATCACATCAATGTGAATATAGTCAGCCCCACCCGCCTCTGCCTCTTTCACCTGTTCTCCAAGGCGAGTAAAATCTGCGGATAGTATAGACGCAGCGATTTTCACCTGTAAGTTGCGCTTCATGAGACAATAATACTCTGTTTTTGTGAAAAAAGCAAGAACTCGCTATTTTCTTTGCCGCGACCGCAGTTGCCCGCACCCTGCCTGGATATCAATACCGCGTCCCAGGCGTACGGTGCTTGCAATGCCCAGGCGATTGAGCTCACGCCGAAAAGCCAAAATGCGCTCACGCATAGATGGTTGGTAGTCGCATTCGGCAGTGGGGTTCAGCGGAATGAGATTCACGTGACAGAGTAAGCCACGCAGCAATTGAGCCAGCTCCCTGGCTTGCCCCGGATTGTCGTTTACACCTTGAATCAGCGCATATTCGAAACTGACGCGCCGGCCAGTGCGCTGCACATATTCCTGACAGGCAGCGAGCAGTTCTGACAACGGATAGCGTTTGTTAATGGGCACCAAGCGATCGCGCAGTGCGTCATTTGGCGCGTGTAACGAGACTGCCAACCCTACAGAAAGCCCTTCCTGTGCCATGCGACGGATGCCTGGCACCAATCCCACAGTAGAAATCGTGAAGCGTCGTGCCCCCAGATTGAATCCTCGATGGTCATTCAGAATGCGTATCGCGTGCCAAGTTGCCTCATAGTTTGCCAATGGTTCGCCCATGCCCATAAACACCACATTGGTAATTGCCGTCCCTTGTTCGTGCAATTGCCTCGCAAAATAGAGCACCTGACCCACGATCTCGCCA
>JBMFPM010000153.1:0-5533 GCA_049969135.1 Anaerolineae bacterium | reverse complement strand
GCTTGCGGGCTCATCCAATGGCGCGAGTAAACCACATGGGCACCTTCGTAGCCCTGTCGCACATCATGGGTGATAGAAAAGGTCCGGCCATTTTCGGCGCAATTCTGCTTCGTCCAGGAAATAACTGCGGGGTCGAGGTCATAGCCCTCGGGGTAAGCAAGCGTTACATCCATGCCAAAGCGACTGCCAATGAGCAAGGCTTCCTGCACACTGGACCAGGAACGTGCCAATGCCCCATGGCCCCAGATGACGAGCAGTTTCTTGCCACGCAGTACTTCGGGATCGACTCCCTTTCCGGGGCCCTTGCCATACCATTCGGACCAGCCCATGATCTCCGCCAAGCCTTGGCAGGGATGATACTTATCGTGAGCCATAGAGATCACTGGGATGTCGCACCAGTATGCATACTCGCGCAACAAGTTATCCCCCTCGCCATAAGCGCCAATCTGGTCCTCCAGGATGCGGATGCCCAGACCTGCGGCATAGCGGCTCATCACTTTGGCTGCATCTTCTATGGTCTCCCCTGCTGTAGTAGCTGTTTTCAAGCGCATTGACTTGGGTTCCAGGAATTGGGCATGTCCGCCCAGTTCTGTGGCAGCACATTCAAAAGACTGCCGTGTGCGCACGGAAGGGTTATAGAAGAACATGAAGAAAGTCTTGTTTCTCAAGATGTTGCAGTATTTCTCAGAGAAGCGATCCCGCTTCATCTTCGCCGCCAGATCAAGAACAGCTTCTAGCTCTGCTTTTGACCACTCCTGAGTGGTCAGTAAATCTTTGCCATATAGATCCATAGCACCTCCTTGTATTTTTATAATGGGTCATGGGTAAAGCACGGTGAGTCCTATCTCATAGGACGCCTTTGTCCATTACCCACGACCAAGTTCACCTCGTCAGCTTTTCGCGCTAAATCCGTGTGTGCCCAACAATTGCCCGAGACTCCAATAGCGATGACCACCGTAAGCCAGGAGTTTGGCCTTGGTCCAATCCAACTCTCCCTGTGTTTCCAATACATCCTCGTTCACTTGCACGGCTATGACTTTGCCTAGAAACAGGTCATGGGTGCCCAGGGGAAGTATCTGCTCGACCTTGCATTCAATATTGACAGGGCATTCGGCAATGATCACCGTCTCGATCGCTTTTGCGGGGACTGGGGTTAATCCCGTCGCTGCAAACTTGTCTACCTTCCGCCCAGAGACTGATCCGCAGTAGTCCAAAACTCGTACCAGGTCTGTGGTAGGTAGGTTGATAGCAAACCCCCCGCGCTCTTTGATCAAGCCATGGGAATAGCGCGATGGCCGAATGCTAATGCCGACCATAGGTGGTTCAGAACACACCGTCCCCACCCATGCCAAGGTGATGATATTGGGTTTGTCCGGTGGCCCGCATGTTACCATCACTGCCGGGACAGGGTATAGATACGTGCCGGGCTTGATCGCAACTTTGACCATCTCCTTGGTTGTCCCCCTTTCATGTTATTCGCAAGTTTGTTGACCTATGGGAAAATCAAACAATATGCAGAGCAAACAGTAGGCGCACCTCGCTACGCAGGCGCCATAGGTTATTCTTTTGCAAGCAACTCTGCCGCTAAGCGCGCATAGGCTCGCGTTGCATCCACAAGATGCGCAATGCTCACGCGCTCTTCGACTGTGTGCGCGTACTTTTCCTCGCCAGGGCCAAAGCCCACTGTAGGAATGCCGGCGATGCCGGCTGTGTACACGCCATCGGTCGAAAAATCCCAGCGGCCGATTTTGGGCCGGTACCCCAATTCCCGCTCGATCGCGCCCACGCAGCGGCGTACCCACTCGTTATTTTCTGGCGTAGCCCAACAAGGGAAGTACTGCCGTGCCCGAATCTCGTAACCGGTATAGGTCTGGGCGCAGTATTCTGTAACTTCTACATGAGCATCCGCACCTTCACGGTTGATCAGGTTCCTGATTTCAGCCAACGCCTTGGCTTCTGTTTCCCCGCTGGTTAGGCGCCGATCCAAGTACAGTACGCAGCGGTCCGGCACCGCGTTGCGGCTGCAAGCCGAGCTTTCGATATGTGTTACTGCAATGCTTGCTTTGCCTAGAAAGCTGTCTACGTCCATCTGTGGGGTCATGAGTTCGATGCCTACCACGATTCTGGCTGCCTCATAAATGGCATTCTTGCCTCGCTCTGGCGCCGAGGCATGACAAGACCTGCCATGCGTAGTTACTTTGAGCTCTATGCGGCCGCGCTGACCTCGAGCAAGCTGCAGGCCTGTAGATTCTCCAATCACGACAAAGTCAGGCCGGATACCTTCCTCCTCGATGAGCACGCGGATAGCTGCCCCCTCGCAAGGTTCTTCCTGTACCACTGCCACTACATACAGGTTGCCCTGTAATTCGACGCCAGCATCAATTAGCGCCTTGCCAGCATGCACCATAGCGGCTACGGCCCCCTTCATGTCTGATGCTCCCAGGCCATAAAGCATGCCATCTACGATCTTGGCTTCATAGGGGCCATAGAGCCATCTCGAGGGATCGCCGCAATGCACGGTGTCCATGTGACCTTCCAGCATAATGGTTGGCCCTTGACCATTGCCAATGCGGCCTATCACGTTGCCGGCCCGGTCGGTGCGCACCTCTGGAAAGCCTGCGCCTTTCATTTCTTTGATCAAACGCTTCGCTACCTGCTCTTCCTCACCAGATGGGCTGGGGATACGGATCAAGTCTTGCGCAAAGTGTACAAGTTGCTGTATCTTCTCAGTAGAAAGTTCTATCATCCTCAATAAGCTCCAGTTCCAAGAATTATTGCCGGGATAGTTCTTAGTGCAATCTTCAAGTCAAGCCACAGCGACCAATTTTCTACATAATAGATATCCAGGAGGACCATTTCCTCAAAGGACAAGTTACTCCGCCCACTCACCTGCCACAAACCGGTCATGCCAGGCCAAGTCTCTAAACGCTTCTTATGCCATTCCTGGTATTGTTCCACTTCACAAGGTAAGGCTGGTCGTGGGCCAACCAAGCTCATCTCTCCCTTCAATACATTGTATAACTGCGGTAGTTCATCCAGGCTGCTACGTCGTAGGAATTTTCCTAGCAAGGTACGCCTTGGATCATCTCGTATTTTGAAAAGTGGGCCAGTGGCTTCATTGAGATTTGCCACTGCATCGCGCTCCAATTCGGCTCCCTCGCGCATGGAGCGGAATTTGTACACGGTGAAGGGGCGCCCCCCACGTCCTATGCGTGTTTGCTTGAAAATAGCCGGGCCAGGGGAATCCAACTTGATCAGCACGGCAATGAGCAACATCAACGGGGATAGCAGGACCAAAAGAAGGCTGGAAAAGAGTATATCTATCGCCCGCTTCAGAGCCAGATTCCAACCCTTGATCGAGATAGACTTGGTGCCAATAAGGGGGATGCCACCCAGGTCATCAATATCTACCTGGCTCAAGCTAATTTGAAAGAGGTCAGGGACGATCTTGACGCCTACGTGGAGGCGCTCGCATTGACTCACAATGCCCAGGATCTTGCGATGATATAGCCAGGGCAGGGTAATGATCACGGTATCTATATTGTGATTTTTAATAATTTCCGGAATCTGGTCCGTGTTACCTAGGCCTTTAAACCGTCCCAAGTCCCGATTGCCGCGTTCTGGTTTGTCATCCACAAAACCAACCACTTGGTAACCAAGCTCTGGTTGTGCTACGATATTGCGCATGATGGTGCGCCCAGTCTCACCCGCGCCCACGATAAGCACGCGCTGCACTCCATAGCCTCGCTTACGCAACTGATTCTCGATCGCCTTCTCCACGGCTCGTGAGATCGTCATCAAAGTTCCTATGGTAGCTCCTGCATAGGCTGGGATCAATCTCGAGAGGAGCATGGCACGGTAGAGCAAGGAAAGCACATAAAGAGCTGCCACACCGGTCACTACACCGCGCAAGATAATGTAAACATCGTTAAACAGCGAATGCTTGCGTTTAGAGTGGTATAGTCCTTCAGTCCAGAAGATGAATAGCAGAATGGCGGTAAGTGTAAGAGAGTAGGGCCAATACACACGATATGGCACCCAGAAAGCTTCATCCACCGGACGGAACCATTGCAATTCATAACGAATCAAGTAGGCAATGAAAAAGCCTACGTTGATTAGCACAATATCCACAAGCACCTTGACAAGGGATGCCCAGTGCCCCCTTTTGAAAGACACTATGCGCCTCCAGCAAGAACAGCTTGGTAAACCTGAGCTGTTTCCCGTGCCATGCTCGACCAGGAGAATATTCTGGCACGTTCTGGCCCTCGAGTAGCTAGGTTATTTCCAAGATCTCTATCCTTGCAAACCTGCAAAAGGGCAGTAGCCCACTCATCTGGGCTGTAAGGATCTACCAGCAACGCTGCATCGCCCACGACTTCCGGGAGCGAGGAAGCGTTCGACGCAATAACTGGCGTACCACAGGCCATGGCTTCTAATGGTGGCAACCCAAACCCCTCGTAAAGCGATGGATAAACAAAAACATCAGCAGTATTATACCACAATGGCAACTCATCCTCTGGGATGAATCCGGGGAAGAGCACGTCGTCCTGCAACCCCAGTTCTTCCACAGCGGCGAAAATGGGCTGATACAGCCAACCAGGGCTCCCAGCCAGCACCAGCTTGTGATCGGCTTTTGTCTGGCGTTTGAATTTTGCATATGCCTTCAGCAAGGTCAGCAGATTCTTACGGGGCTCTAAAGTGCCAACAAACAGGATGAACCTCTCAGGCAGGTTGCGACGGCGTCGAAAATCGCTCAGTGCAGATATATCTCGCATAGGATGGTAAGCAGTGTCTACCCCTGGGAAAATGACCGAAATTTTCGTCATGGGCACGGCAAAGAATTTGCCCAGATCCTGAGCCGTGCTAGAGGAGATAGCGATCAGATGAGAAGCTCGCTGTACACTCATCCGTGTAAAAAATCTCTGATACAATCTTTGGAAAGGGCGAAAGCTCTCTGGGAAGACCATAAAACTGAGATCAGTAACGGTAACGACGCCCTTGCAAGGCAGGATGAAGGGTTGTACGTTAACTGGCGAGTGCAGTAAGGCGATATTTTCTCTACAAATTTCATATGGCAGCAAGAATTGTTCCCAAAAGATTCTGACCCAAGGCTTATAGGTTGGCAGGGAAGAGCGTTTCTGTCTATAAGACAGAGAAAGGGCGCAACGGCTATTGAGAAAAACCGTATAATCGCCCTCAGGATCTTCACGGGAAAGATGAACGAGTAAATTGTAGATGTAACGGCTCACACCAGCAGAGCGGTAACTCTGTCCTTGAGCCAACAAATGTGCGTTGATACCGATCCGGCGAGCAGTCAAAGAACCCGTCCCAGTTTTTTCCTTTCTCTTTACATTATAGATTGAAAGAAGCAACCAGGCAAACGTCAAGGGCTAGCCAGCATTTGTTGGTATATCGCATAGGTTTCGGCAGCAACTCGTTGTTGCGTATAGTGGGCTAGCACCCGTGCCCGACCACGCTGTCCTAACTCGGCACGCAGTTCCGCGTTGCACATCAACTGAAGCAACGCCTCGCG
>JBMFPM010000152.1:0-5534 GCA_049969135.1 Anaerolineae bacterium | reverse complement strand
CCGTCATCTTGACGCGTCCCTAAGAGGCGGTGCACGCCCAACGGACTCATCTGCACCACGCCTGGCACGGACAACGTCGTTAGGCGAGCAATGGTTGCCAAAACTGCTGGAGAAACTACTACTGTCCCTAACTTGCGCTCTACCATTGAGCTTTCTCCCCTTCCATCGCTATCATTGCATTGCCAATCCACCATCTACCGATAGAACCTGTCCGGTGATATAGCTCGCTTCGTCTGAAACCAGAAATGCCACGGCATTGGCAATGTCCTCAGGAGTTCCTGGGCGTCCTAATGGCGTCATTTCTATGCCTTTCGCCACTAGCTCCGGGGGCAAGGTAGCGGTCAAATCCGTAGGAACATAGCCCGGAGCCACGGCATTTACAGTGATATTGCGTGAACCAAGCTCTTTTGCTAATGCCTTAGTGAAACCGACCAAGCCAGCCTTTGCTGCCGCATAGTTTGCTTGGCCGGGATTGCCGGCCAAGCCAGCAATTGAAGTAATATTCACAATGCGACCGTAGCGCTGCTTGATCATCGCACGTTGGGCAGCTTTGGTGCAATTGAAAGCTCCTTTTAAATTGGTTTTGATCACCACATCCCAATCTTCTTCAGACATACGCACCAAGAGCGTGTCACGAGTGGTGCCTGCATTATTGACCAAGATGTCCAGACGGCCAAAGTGATCCAAAGCGCTCTGAATCAACTGCTGTGCCTCTTCGTAAACACTGACATCAGCCTGCACTGCGATCGCTTCCCCGCCCATCCCTTGGATCTGCCGCACCACCTCCTCCGCCGCAGCCTGGTTACTGCGATAATTGACCACTACTTTAGCCCCCAAGCTGGCTAGCTTTATGGCGATAGCCCGTCCAATTCCACGCGACGCACCAGTTACGACAGCGACCTTACCAGTCAATTCTCTCATGCTGCTACTAACCTCTCTATGTCCTGCACCGTGCCTACGTTGAGGACACGAACATTGCGGTCAATGCGCTTGATCAGGCCGCTCAAGACATCTTTTGGACCAATCTCGATAACAGTCTGCACGCCATGAGCAATCATATAACGGGCCGATTCCACCCAGCGCACAGGAGAAGTAAGATGTTGCACCAACTCACGGCGAATCTCGTCTGGTTCGACGATAGCTGTGGCGGAGACATTGCCTATGATGGGCACCTGGGCCCTGTTCAACACCAGCCCATCCAAAATCTTTGCAAAGGATTCCGCTGCCGAGGCCATCATGGGAGAATGAGAAGCGATATTGATTGCCAGCGGAATGGTTTTTTTTGCCCCCTTCTCTAGAGCCAGTTGCAGTGCCTTTTCCAGCGCGGGCTTGCTACCTGAGAGCACGATTTGCCCTGGCGCATTGTCATTCGAAACCCACACATTGCCTACCTCGGCGCAAATAGCATGCAATGGCTCAGCTTCCAAGCCTAACACTGCAGCCATAGCGCCTGGTTTTTCCTCTCCTGTCTCCTGCATCAAACGGCCACGCTCGCGAACCAAGCGCAACACCGCAGGGAAATCAAGCACTCCAGCCGCATACAAAGCCGTATATTCCCCAGTGCTGTGGCCAGCAACAAAAGCAGGCATCAGCTTTGGGCATGAACTTTCTAAAAGCAGATGCTCCCGTAAAGCAGCCAGTAACGCTGCACTCACAGCCACTATGGCTGGTTGGACATTGACCGCTTCCATCAGCTTGTCGTCCGGCCCCTCAAAACACAACCGGGACAGAGGAAATTGGAGGAGAGCATCTGCTTCTTCCAAAAGGCGCCTTGCGGCTGGGTATCGATCATATACATCCCGGCCCATGCCGACATATTGAGAGCCACTGCCAGGAAATACAAATGCTACTTTGTCCTGCGTTCGTGTGGTCAATGCCTCACTGTTCATAGGAAGTTACTGCCACTAAGACATGATACGGCAAGTGCAGCAAGATTTTCTCAGCCTCGGAAATGATGCGTTGGATCAGTTCTGCCACGGTGGGGATATCGTGTACCAGGCCACAACTTTGCCCAGCCATAAAGGACCCTTCCACTACGTCTCCTTCCACGGCAGCCAGGCGCAGCTTGCCTGTTCCAAACTCGATAAGCGCTTCTTCGGTAAGCTGCTGCTTCTCCATCTCCTCGAATTTGCGCGTCATCGGGTTGCGCAGCGCACGTACAGGATGGCCCAGGCTATGCCCCGTAGTGATTGTTGCCCGGTCACCAGCTTTGACAATCATTTCCTTGTAATTTGGGTGTACGGCACATTCTTTGGTGCAAATGAAGCGTGTGCCCATCTGTATCCCCACGGCTCCCAACGCGAGTGCTGCTACCAAACCGCGTCCGTCGGCAAATCCTCCTGCCGCGATAACGGGAATCTTCACTGCGTCCACTACCTGGGGGACCAAAGGCAATGTTGCCACATCGCCAATATGCCCACCTGATTCCATACCCTCAGCAATCACCGCGTCTGCTCCTGCCCGCTCCAATCGCTTGGCTAGCGCCACAGAAGCTACTACCGGTATCACCACGATGCCGGCTTGTTTTAAGGCGGGGATGTAGGCGCTGGGATTACCTGCCCCCGTAGTGACTACAGGCACTTTTTCACGTACGCAAATAGCGAATACATCTTGAACAAAGGGAGAGAACATGGGTACGTTTACCCCAAAGGGCTTGCAGGTACGCGCTTTGATTTCGCGTACCTGCGTTTCAACCAAATCGGGTGGGGCGTTCCCAGCCCCCAAGATACCCAATGCCCCCGCTTCGGAAACAGCGGTCACAAGAGGTGGGGTGGAAACCCAGGCCATCCCCCCTTGCAAAATAGGATGTTCGATACCCAATAAGTCGCACAGTGGTGTTCTGATCATAAGACGGCCCTATCGCTTCCTTTTCGTGCCTTCAAATTACCGCTCTGGGATTGCAGAGTGCTTAAGCCTCCAGCTTTCGCTAGGACTCTTTCTTGGCTTTGGTCTTGATTTTGATGACCTCAGTGCCCTTGTAACTCCCACAAGATGGGCACACATGGTGTGGGCGGCGCAATTCATGGCATTGTGGACAGGGCACCAGTTTGGTTGTCTTTAATGCCAAATGGCTGCGCCTGCGATCGCGCCGTCCCTTCGATATTTTCCTTTTCGGTAGTGCTCCCACGACGTACAACTCCTTTCTAGATAGACTATAACAAGCCACGCAAAATGGTCAGCCTGGGATCGACTTCCTCATGCTGACAACCGCATGGCCCTTCATTCAGGTTTGCTCCACAGTGTGGGCATAGCCCCTTACACTGTGGACTGCACAGTGGTGCCATAGGTAGATTGATGAGCAAATTCTGACGCACCACTTCTGTCAAATCAAGGATGTGATGTGCATCAGTCCTCGTTGCTTCTTCCTCACCAGGTTCGAGGGGCAGGATCGCCCCTGTCCATATATCCACAGAGGGACGGAATTGCTCCTCTAGATCCACTTCAATAAGCACAGTTACCGGTGTTAGGCACCGCCGACAGGGTACACGTATCTCCGTTTGTATGTGTCCTGTTACCAGGATCCCATTGCCTGTACGAAGGAACTTGACCCTGCCAATCAACGAAGCCACAACATCCAGGTCCTCATCAATGCCTGTGATATCTTCATCGAGATCATACTCTCTGCTGGCACCAGCAGGAGATTTAAGCAATTGCGCTACATTGAATCGCACAGTGATTACACCTATTTACATATAGTAATACCCGAGGCGTTTGCCGCAGGGTGCATTATAGGACACTGAGGGTATTGTGTCAAACGCAGCCCTGCTTGCGCCGCGAACGGGCTACCTATTCGGAAGGGGACTGTACGTGCCCTCTACGCAGTTGTTCGATGCCGTTGGAAGTAGTCTTTAGCAGGGAGGACAGCTCGGACTCTAACTGGGTGAGGACGCCCATGGCATATTCATCTGCGCCTCGGCAAATGTCCTCCGCTTCGCGTCGGGCTTCTGCTTTAATGCTTTCCGCCTCAGCTCGGGCCGCTGCAACGATCTCGTGCTCATCTACTAGACGTGCTGCTTTCTCCCGTGCTTCTTCAACAATGCGCTCGGCCTCTTGAGCTGCTGTAGCTAATACCCTTTCGCGCTCCTGCAAGAGGTCGTTCGCGCGTTTTATCTCTTGGGGAATAGAAACACGCATTTGGTCAATGAGATCGAAAAAGGCATTTTCATCCACAATAGTTTTCGCAGTAAATGGGATACGCCAGCCTTCATTGACAAGGTTTTCTAAACGATCAATCAGTGTTAGGATGTCCATGATGGTTACCGCCTTTCATAAGGGATGCGCACCTCGTCAAGCACACCAATATGGCACTTTGTAAAACCAGTATCGGCCCCTGCGCGGTCCTTTATACGGCAACATGCAGCGATCTCCGCTGGTTTTGAGACTAGTCCCGCAACGACACAATCTGCACCTTCGAACCCGCATCTGACCCAAGGTGATGAAATTTTTCTTTCAGAGCTTTAGCAACATGCCGTGGAACCATGGCATCCACACACCCTCCCACCATGGCGATCTCCTTGATGACGCTAGAGCTTAGGAAAGTGTATTCCTGACTGGTGATGAAGCACACGGTGTCAATCTCAGGGGCCAGCTTGCGGTTTGTCAAGGCCATCTGAAATTCCAGTTCAAAGTCTGACAAAGCTCTCAGGCCACGTACGATGACCCGAGCTCCCACACTGCGGGCAAATTTGACGGTCAAACCGCTGTAGGCCTGAACAGTGACATTCGGCAGCTCTTTTAGCGCTTCACCAGCCATTGACACACGTTCTACGGTGGAAAACAGCAGGTTTTTTAGCGGCCGGTCATAGACTGCCACGATCAAGTGTTCAAAGAGCGATGAGGCGCGGGTGGCAATATCTATATGGCCATTGGTAATGGGATCAAAGGAACCGGGATAGACTGCGGTTTTAGCCATAGGAGTCTCTTTCGTCGTCGGTGGCGCTCTGGTACAAAGAAATGCTGGTGGTCCCGTAGGTCCGGCAATCGCACCGGTGTAAAGGTGGATAAGCTGGGGCCAATTCCTCGGTGCGGTGGCATTCCACCACCACCAAGCCGCCGGTTTTTACCAAGTTGTGAGCCGCCAGGACCTTTAAGGTGGCGGCGGCCAAGCCCAGACCATAAGGAGGATCCAGGAAGACCAAATCGAAGCGCTGACCGCCCCGGGCCAATTGCGGCAGGGTCGGCAAAACCCGGCCAGCCACCAGGCGGGCCTGGTCGGCCACTCCTAAAGCGGTGAGATTGCGCTGCAGCAGGTGCCGGACCTGATGGTGCTGCTCCACAAAGACCACTTGGGCGGCCCCCCGACTCAGAGCCTCCAGCCCCAAGGCCCCGGTCCCGGCATACAGGTCCAGGACGGTGGCCCCCTGCACCCGCTCTCCCAGGATGTTAAAAATGGCTTCCCGGACCCGATCGGCGGTGGGCCGCACCGGACCGCTGACCGCAGCCAGGCGCCGGCCCCGGAACCGCCCACCGATAATCCGCATCGCGGCCCCAGGACTAGGCTTTCGCCGCCAGTCCGGCGGCGACTTTGCTCGCGG
>JBMFPM010000151.1:0-5535 GCA_049969135.1 Anaerolineae bacterium | reverse complement strand
GGGGTTGACCTGTCGGCGGAAACGGTGCTGGAACTGGCGCAGCATCCCAATATCGTAGGCATCAAGGACAGCAGTGGCAATATCGTCAAATTGGGGGACATCCTGCGTACTGCCCCGCCTCACTTTCAGGTCCTGGCTGGATCAGCTAGCTTCCTGTATGCCGCGCTGGTTCTTGGTGCGGTGGGTGGGGTGGCTGCCTTGGCGAATATTGCGCCAGAGGCATGTTGTCGCCTGTATGAGTGCGCGCAAAACGGTCAACATCAAGAAGCAAAACAATTGCAGTTGAAGCTGATTCCGCCCAATGCGGCAGTGACCACCCGCCTTGGCGTTCCAGGCCTGAAGCTGGCATTGGACTGGCTAGGTTACTACGGTGGGCCACCGCGTGCACCACTAGCGCCTTTAGATGAGGCACAACAGGCTGCACTGAGAGCCATTCTTATTGAAGCTGGAATCCTTATGGCTTACAAGTAATCTAGCTAATTTGTGTTCCGCTGATGAATAACGTCAATGGAGACAAGATGTACAACAAAGTAGATGCACAGGTAATTGCCGAACTGCGTCAGATTGTCGGAGAAGGCAACGTGCTGGTGAGCCAAGAGGATATCGAACCCTACACGCACGATGAGGTGGTGGGGTTGCGCGCTGAGCCTGAAGTTGTAGTCAAAGTAACGAATGCCCAGCAGATAGCCGCTATCTTCAAGCTGGCGCAACGCAAGAGGATACCCGTGACACCGCGTGGTGCCGGTTGGGGGTTGAGCGGTGGGGCTGTCCCCGTCTGCGGCGGGATTGTCCTTTCGCTGGAAAAGATGAACCGTATCCTGGAGATTGACAAGGAAAACCTGATGGTTACCGTTGAGCCTGGGGTGATCACGGGCGACATCCACCGTGCTGTAGAGGCAGTAGGGCTTTTCTATCCTCCGGACCCGGCCAGCTTGGATTCCTGCTCCATTGGGGGCAATATTGCCGAGGGGGCAGGGGGGCCCAGAGCAGTGAAGTACGGAACCACAATGCACTATGTCTGCGGCTTGGAGGCGGTGCTGCCCTCAGGTGACATCATTACCTGCGGCGGAAAACTGGTCAAAAATGTCACTGGCTACAATCTAATTCAATTGATCATCGGGTCTGAGGGCACCTTGGCGGTGGTAACCAAGATCATCCTGCGCTTGCTGCCCCTGCCCAAAGAGCAGATTGATCTGCTCGTGCCCTACGATGACTTCCAGGCAGCAGCGGATACTGTCTCGGCGATCATTGCGCAGCGCATTGTGCCGGCCACGATTGAATTCATGGAACGAGACAGCATCCTAGCGGTGGAGCGTTTGCTGCAGAAAGAAGTGCCATACGATGATGCCGAAGCACACTTGTTGATCCAACTGGATGGCAACTATCGTGAGCAGGTAGATGCAGATATGGAAATCGTGGGGGAGCTTTGCCTGGAGCACGGTGCACGGGATGTGTTGGTTGCCAGAGATCGGCCTACTCGCGATCGGCTGTGGGAAGCACGGCGCAAGATCATCGAGGCTCTGAAGCATGAGAGCCCTATCAATCACATGGAAGACGTGGTCGTGCCTCGTTCGGAAATACCGCGCTTGCTGAAAGGGGCCAAGGAAATTGCCCAGGAGCATGGCGTGCGCATTATCAGCTTTGGACATGCGGGTGATGGCAATGTGCACCTCAATGTCCTAAAAGATGACCTGCCCATGGAACGCTGGATGGAGCTTGTGCCTAGGGTAGAGGAAGCTGTCTATCGCCTCACCTTATCCTTGGGCGGAACGATCACTGGCGAGCATGGGGTTGGAGCCACGCGGCGCAAGTACTTACCATTAGCTCTTGATGAGGCACAGATCGAGTTGCAGTGACGCATCAGAGCTGCCTTCGACCCCAACCATATCCTGAACCCGAGCAAAATCTTTCCCTAAGCAAAGGACGAAATGCGTTAAAGTCAATGATTGTCTTGGTACCTATAGGTCTAGTTCCTGCAGAACTGCTTGACCACCTGGCTAGCTCACTGACGTCAATTTTGGGCTTCCCATGTAGTATTGCGCCCTCTACGCCCATCCCTGCTACAGCCTACGACCGACGCCGTGGCCAATACAAAGGGGACGACATCCTCACTCTGCTCACCCGTCTGGAGATGCCCCAGGCCAAGCGTGTCTTGGGCATTATTGATGCCGACTGCTACACTCCTGGCCTCAATTTTATCTTTGGCCAAGCCAGAATGCACGGGCGCGATGCTTTTATCGCTTTGCCGCGCCTGCGACAGTCTTTCTATGGGCTGCCGGAGGATGCAACCCTGTTTAAAGAGAGAGTGCTCAAGGAAGCAGTACATGAACTCGGTCACACATACGGCCTGGGCCACTGCCCGGATCCCAAATGCGTGATGCATTTCTCTAACAGCTTATTGGACACCGATATCAAGGGAGCTGAATTCTGCACTCACTGTCAAGCCAAATGGAAAGATGCTCACAGTGGATAGCTGATTGAGAAGAGGAGATCCATGATGCCGCAACCACTGACTGCCGTTCTTATCGGGGCAGGGCAAAGGGGGTACGAGGCGTATGGCCCTTATGCCCTGGCACACCCGGACGAGATCCGTTTCGTAGCGGTCGCTGAGCCTCACGAGGTGCGTCGAGCACGCTTTGCCAAAGCCCATGGTATCCCTCCAGAACGGCAATTTCGCTCTTGGGAAGAACTATTCGCCCTGGGCAAAATCGCTGATGCTGCGTTGATCTGCACGTTAGACCGGCAGCACGTGGAGCCCACTATCGCTGCTTTGGAAAATGGCTACGATGTGCTTCTGGAGAAGCCCATGGCAACTACCCTTGCGGACTGTGTGCGGTTAGTGCAAACCGCTGAGCGTACCGGGAGGTTGCTGCAAATCTGCCACGAATTGCGCTATACACCTTTCTTCTCTATCCTCCACGATCTGGTCACCTCTGGACGCCTGGGGCGGATCATCACAGTGGAGCACCGTGAAAATGTCAGCTATTGGCACATGGCTCATTCCTACGTGCGTGGCAATTGGCGCAATAGCCGCATTGAGAGCCCCATGATCCTGGCCAAATGCTGTCATGACCTGGACATCCTGTTCTGGAACCTCGGTCCTTGCCGACGCCTTGGCTCCTTTGGTTCGCTTATCCATTACCGGCCAGAGAATGCGCCTCCAGGCGCTCCAGAACGCTGCACCGATGGCTGCCCGGCTGCTGATGAGTGCCCCTGGTTCGCGCCGCGCCTTTATCTAGAAATGGTCCCGCTCTTGCATGTGGCGCGCCGTTCACCTGTGTTATGGGAACGGCTTGGGGCAACTTTCGTCTTGAGATACCCCAGGCTAGCGGAATTAGCCAAGCGACACATCCCGGGCTTGGCAACGGTGCTCGATTACCGTGGCTGGCCCTTGTCAGTCATCTCTGAGGACACCAGCCCAGAAGCAAGATTGCGGGCACTCGAAACGGGGCCATACGGACGATGTGTCTACCATTGTGACAACGATGTCGTAGACCACCAGATAGTCAACATGGAAATGGAGAACGGAACCTCTGTCGCGCTGGTTATGCATGGCCATTCCCACCAGGAAGGCCGTACCATGCGCTACGATGGCACGCGTGCTACCTTGTTCGGCTATTACTACCTTACTGAGCATGAAATCCAGATTCATGATCACATGACCGGCAAGGTGGAAATCATCCGACCTCCCGTTGGCCCTCTGGGCGGCACAGGCCATGCGGGTGCAGACGCCAAGTTGATGGCCGCTTTTGTCCGTGCAGTACGCGATCCGTCCTATGCATTGACTACCGCTCGTGAATCCCTTGAAAGCCATTTGATGGCTTTTGCAGCCGAAGAAGCCCGTGTGAATGGGACAGTCGTGCCCATAGATGACTTTCGCCAGCGGGCAGAGTCCATCCGATAAGGAAAACCTCTCTGAACAAAATGAGGTTTTTCCATTTGCCCTGCGTTGCGCTACAATAGCCTCATAGGAGGGTTACATGGCAGGGCATCTCGTTGTGTTGATCACCGCTAGTTCGACTGAAGAAGCGCAGAGGATTGCCCATGCGCTTGTGGAGGAGCGCTTGGCAGCTTGTGTCAACCTCATCGCGCCCATCGAGTCAGTCTACCGTTGGCAGGAGCAAGTCCAAGTAGACCAGGAAGTGTTGCTCATCGTGAAGACAACGGCAGCGGCCATAGAGAAACTAGCTGAGCGAGTGAAGCAACTGCACAGCTATGAACTGCCCGAGATCATCGCGCTGCCCATCCTTGCCGGCGCTAAAGACTACTTGCGCTGGATAGACGAACAAACCCAGCCAGTGCCATGACGATCAGGTCACTCCTCACTCCTCGCTCATTATTTTGAATCAATGGAACTCCTAGACCGTGTCAGGAACATGATCAAACGCCATCACATGCTCTCCCAGGGAGATGCAGTAATCGTGGGCGTCTCTGGCGGGCCAGATTCGCTCTGCTTGCTGCATCTGCTCTTGCGCCTGCGCGATGCGTACGCTTTACGCCTGCACGTAGCGCACTTGAACCACTGCCTACGCGGAGAAGAGGCAGAGGCAGACGCAGCCTTTGTGGCGCAGTTAGCCTCAGAATGGGGACTACCCGTTACTGTCGAAAAGCGGGATGTGGCAGCGTTGGCAAGGGAAAGAAAACTCGCTATCGAGGAAGCAGCCCGCCAGGCGCGATACGCCTTTTTGGCTAGCGTAGCGCGACAGACAGGCGCCCGCAAAATTGCCGTAGGGCATAACGCCGATGACCAAGTGGAGACCGTGTGCATGCACTGGCTGCGTGGATCTGGCCTGGCTGGTCTGAGAGGGATGCAGCCAGTATCCAGATTGCACGAGCTCCGTCTAATGGGTCAAGAGATGATGACTACTGAGGAGAGCGATTTATTGCTCATCAGACCTTTGCTCGAAGTTCCGCGCGCAGAGATCGAGGCCTATTGTGCGACTCATGGCCTCCAGCCTCGTTTCGATCGTTCGAATCTCGATACAACGTACTATCGCAACAGGCTGCGACATGAGCTCCTGCCTTTTTTGGAGACTTTTAATCCGCGCATCCGCGAGGTGATCTTGCGCTCAGCAGCTATTATCTCGGCCGACTATGACTACCTGCGGCAACAAGCAACCAAAGCTTGGGGCGAAGTTGTATTGGCAGAAAATGCGCAAGCCATCACCTTTGATCTCGCGAAGTGGCGTGCGCTGCCGCTCAGCCTGCAGCGCTCAGTGCTACGCGAAGCCATTCACCGCCTGCGTAGATCGCTGCGCAATATCAATTGGATACACGTTGAGAATGCACTGTCCGTCTTGCAAACTGGCAGCACGGGTAGGATAGCTACTCTGCCATCCAACTTGGAAGCACGCCTGGGTTATGATCGCTTCACCGTGGCGGATAAAAAGTATGAAGAACCTCTGCCTGACCTACCTTTCTTACACGAGGTAACGGTGCCTGTGCAGATCCCTGGACAAACTCCTCTCCCTGATTCCAACTGGTGTCTCATTGCGGAGATCATAGACCGCCACGAGTTGGGTGAGGAAGCACTGC
>JBMFPM010000150.1:0-5545 GCA_049969135.1 Anaerolineae bacterium | reverse complement strand
TCGTGGCACGAGCGATGCAAATCACTGGATTAGGCGGCTTTGAAAGTGAGCTAACCTTTGTTTGTCCGCGTGAATGGGATGAAAAGGAACAGGTACTGAAAACGGTATCCAATAAGGATTACCTTGCACGGAGCTATAGCTTTTTGGATGGCAAACCCTGCGCTGACGGTGCAGATTGGTGGGAAACTTCCCCCAGCACGAAAAAACTGTTACGCAAGCAACCCACGGTGCCTTTTACAGGCAAGGTGAATGGATTAGAAGTACGCTGGTGGCACGTAGACCATTCTGTCCCAGGTGCAGTTGCGTTTGCCGTCCGCACCTCAGCAGGATGGATTGGCTACACGGGCGATATCCGTTTTCATGGGCAGAATGCTCCGTTGATGGAGCGGTTTATCCAGGAGTTGGCACGATTGGAGCTGACCGCGCTGCTCTGCGAGGGCACCCACCTATCAGATGAGCCCGTGGTTACAGAACAGCAAGTAGCAGAAAATGCTCTGCATTTGGTACGGCGGGCAGAAGGGCGATTGGTGGTGGCGGATTTTGCCCCGCGCAATGTGGAGCGGCTGAGCACATTTCATAAGGTGGCTCAGGAGACGGGACGGAGATTAGCCATCCAGCCGAAGGATGCCTACCTGTTGCATGCGATTGCCTTGGCTGACCCCACCATTTTCCCCGACCCCTTGACATTGCCAGAGTTGGTTCTCTACGCAGATCCCAAGTCAGCGCCTCGCGCCTGGGAGAAGGAACTGCGGCAGAAATGGGCGGCGCGCATGGCGGGCCCGGTTGAGGTCTCGGATCATCCCGGCGAATACATTTTGTGTTTCAGCCTTTGGGATGCCAATGACCTGCTGGACCTGCAGGGCATCGGCGGTGGGGTGTATATCTATTCAAACAGTCGGGCTTATGATGAAGAACAAGCGATAGACCTGACACGGTTGAGGAATTGGATTCGACACGTAGAATTGCGCATGGAGGGCGATCCTGATGACCCCGATCGTTTACCTCTCCATGCCTCGGGCCATGCTACAGGCCCCCAATTGCGGGAGTTTGTGACACAAGTGCGCCCCCGTATATTGATCCCCATCCACACGGAACATCCGCCCTGGTGGCAACAAGCATTGGCAGGGACAAATATCCAGATCGTTTTGCCTCAGATGGGACAGCCTATCTTCTTGGCTTGAAGGGGGCTTTATCCGCTTCTTGAGGAATGGAGCCAACGCTTCAAGAGTGAGGGGGCATAGGCTCCAATAAGCCGAAATGGCCGGAGTAGGTAGTAGAGAGGAAAAAGAGGCGAGGGCAATTGCACAAAAGCCCAATCGCCTGGAGTGGGTGTTACGACCAAGCGGATGCTGTAACGTACTCTATCTTGCCAGCGTTCCCTTGCCCTCAAATGGAAAAGGCTGGTTGCCAGAACCCCAGGTGGCTCTCCCGTATCCTGCAGGATTTGCCTCTGAGCCTGTTTGGCAAGGGATTTCGCTGCCGCATCACTTTGCATCCTCTTGAGAACTGCCTCTGGCAGAGTCGCGCCTATTAGATTGTGGGCAAGCAATACGCCGAGAAAGAGTATACGCTCAACTCCCAGCGCGATGGCTTGCCGGATGATCCAATCCCAATCCATCTCAGCATGGGTATGGATGAGCCTTGCAACGTCGCAGATCCATCCCAATCGCTCCCAGCAATGCTTGGTGCCGTGAACGCATAGGATCAGGAGCAAATCCTCTGCCGAGATAGTCTGCACCTCTTTGCCCGCCAAAGAGACAGGTTCGAGGCGCTCCCACAAGTGTTCTGGGTCAAGAGGAAAAGAAAAATAGTCCTCTACAATCCGCCAATGCAACTCTACAATCAGCGTGCCTTCGTCGCGTATGAGTTTGTGGGCAGATAGGGAACGGAGGTAGGCGGCCTCTTGCGCGCTGTTGAGTTGGAACTCCGCACGATATCCTTGGCCAGTGAGAAGCGCTTTCGCTTTGAGCACATCGCTCTCGTGCAGCAGCAGGTCCAGGTCATCGAACTGGCGCAGAGCAAAGTCTCCGTAGGCAGAAGCTGCCAACAGCGGGCCCTTGTACGGTACGGCGGGGATGCCGCGGTCATTGAGCCAATACAAACAACGGAAGAGCTCGCCGGTGAGGAAAAAATTACGCCGGGCGTTGTTGCGGAAATGCATCTGGAGTTGGGCCAGGGGCGCCTCTGGAACCCTTGATGGGCATAGAGCCACAAGGCTCTTGTAAAGCAAGGGCATCACGCTATGGCGCAGTGCAGCCTGCACCAAGTACTGCCAGTCCAGGCTTTTTTGCAGGAGCGTCTCCATGCGCTCTGCTCTCGCCGCTTCTGAGTCGGTGCGCACCGCACAGAGCAGCAATTCCCATTCTGGACGAATATTCATCGCCTCTAGCTCATCCATCGCCCATTATGCGTTTCTCTTTCTGGCTTATCCCGTTATACATGCATCTAATGTGTGGTTTGAGCTTGTCTGAGTTGTTCTAAACTATAGAACAACAAGCCTTGGGGCTGTGCTCCTCGTTCTATGCCAGATTGTAGGGTTGCTGCCGCGCCTTGGGGATCGCCCAGATGCTGCTCTTGTACAAGTGCAACTAGCAAGACAGGTTCGGCGCGCTGGGGGAAACGTGCCATCCAGTTGCGATAAATCCACAGGATATCCGCCCATGGGTCATGCTTCTCTCCTTCCACCAAGCGCCGCCGCAGGTACTCAAAGGGTGCATAGCGAGCAAGAGCATCTTGGCTGTCTAGCGCTACCACTTTCGAGAAGGCGTCCCTCGCTGCTGAATACTCGCCTATCCAGCCATACAGGCGTCCCAGAAGGCTGTAGAGGTACGGATTATTGCCTTGCTGCGGCAATGCTTTGCTTAGGTCTGTGGCGACAGATACCAAATCCTGTTGCAGTGGGTTCTCGCCTGCCTGAGCGGCTAGCAGGAGCTTGTGCGCTTGAACGACCGTCCAGTTGAGGCGAGGGGTACGGTGGGTGATCATCGAGTTCAGGCACAAAGCCAGCACGATGAGCAGTGCTGGAAGGCTCCACCTGGCGAGGGATGCGCGCCGGGTGACCGGCTGTTGGCGCCTTTCACAGGCTGCATACAGCGCCGCAACAAGTCCGAGGACAAACCAGAGCAGCACCCCTGGCTTGGCTGCCCAGATAGTATCCAGAAATCCAGAGGCAACAGAACTCACCACACCGCCTATGGCTCCCAGCAGGATCGCGCGCTGCAGTGCGTTTGGACAATGCTGGTACGCTTTGACCGCCGCAAAGCTCAGGCTAGCCAGAAGCCACAGGAAGGCGAGCAACCCAGGTAGGCCCAAGTCAACGGCGATTTGCAGGAACAATTGATGGGCATGGGGCTCAGGGCCAATCATCACGCCCGGGTAAAAGTTGCTCTGTATCACAGGGAACATGTCCAAGCCCACGCCGGTATAAGGCAAGTCTTGGATCATCGCCAAAGCGCGGCTCCAGATGTCCAAGCGCAGTATGACCGCAATGCCCAGTGGGTCGGCAGGCGAGAGGAGCATGCTGGCAACCTGCTGTGGATGGGCAAAATGCAGCGCTATGAGCAGCATGCCCAGCATGAGGGGCACACTACACAGCATCCAGCGGTTCCAGCAGATGCCCAGGAACAGCAAGGCACCTGCAACCCCGACGGCAGCCTGCAGCGACTGCGTGAGCAGGATGGTCAAACTCATTACCAGGACAGCAATGCCTGCCCATAGCTGATAGCGCTTGGAGGAAGCGAACAAGAAGAGCGCCATCGACACGGGCCAGATAGTTGCCAGTGCCATGCCCATCACGCGCGGATGGAAGGGGTTCTGGTCCTGGAGATCACGGAGCAAATGGGGTAGGCGTTCGTAAACCTGAGGCAGGCGAAATAGGCGGACCGCATCCCAGCCGGTACCCACGAGGGTAAGCAACGTCAGCAGCAAGCTGCCAAAGATTAAGGCTGCCGGCAAGCGCTCTAGACGATCAACGCTCTGTAACCCGTTCACCAACCCATAGAAGACCGCCACGCCCAGCACAATACGCCACAGTGCTGTAAGGCTTCTAGCTGGCTCTGGGGAAACGGAGACACCCACGACCGCCATGCACAGCAAGAGCAAGATGGGCGCATCGACCGGTGTGGGTAAGGTAGGCTTACCAGTCGAGATCCAGCGGCTCATCCAGGGAAGGAGGATCAGGAGCAATGCTCCCCAGGTCCAGCGGCTGGGAAAGAGGAAGAATGGCAAGGCAACTATCAGGAGCCATAGCTCGTGCTGGGCAACCCAAGAGATGCTCCGTTGTAACATAGTGCGGAAGCCAGGTTCAGCGCTCATGTGCGCTTGGTTCTTGTCATTCTCAGCGGACATAGAAGTGCCCAAGCTATGCTTGGCGTTCTGGGATTTGACACAATTGTCATGGAAAGGCAGCGGATTTTCATACTATTTTCATCTTTATCGCATATACTCATAAAAGGGGTTTGAAAGTTTTGTCACTCCTTCACTCCGTTCAGGACAGGCTCTGAGTGCAACGAAGAGCCTGCCCTGAGTGCAACAGTGCAACGAAGGGGGTCTCGCGTAACTTGGTTAGCGCTCGCTTCAAAGGTGCGCAGATTCTTCGCTTCGCTCAGAGTGACAGTGTTTTTTAACACTCTCGCTGGGTGTAGTTCAACTTGGGGGCAAGCATGGCCTAAAGTGCGAAGGGTGGCCATCAACGAATGGGGGACACGAATAAACGAATGCTGGCGCAGTACATTCGTTTATTCGTTGCAAATTCGTTGACGGCTGGCGCTCAGCAACTTGCCCCCAAACTGAACTACCCCCACTCTCGTTGTCCTATTTGACGGATTGCGAATACTGTGATACAATGTTTACCAGATAAGGAGGCGCCACATGATTTCCACAGTTACGACTACTACTGTTTCGACCGTCACGACGACAGTCACCACGGTTACTTTCGCGGCGTCCCTAGCTTTGGCAAGCGTGCTGACATTGTTCGTGCTTCTGGTGCAGAAGGAGCTAACGCTCTCCGCCGACACACCGCGCCTGAAGGCGCTGGGGCGTGCGCTGGACGTTGCCGTTGTGCCCCTCCTGATGGCTTTTGCCATGATCGCCGTGGTGAGGATTGCACAAGCCTTGCGCTAGCTCACACGCAGCGGATAAAAAGCTGTGCGCTCTTTCAAGCGCACAGCTTTTTGTTTTTCTGCGCTACCATAGAAACGGCGCCACGAGAAAGAGCACGATATTGGTCAATCCATGGGCAAGACTCACTCCCAGGATGTTCCCCGTTTTCTTCACCACGTAACCGAAGAACAACGCCACGCCGAAGACAAAAAGTACGTCCAGTAAGGACTTGTACCCCACGTGGAGCACAGCGAAAACCGCTGACACGTACAGGATACTGAAGCGATCCAAAGCTTCTGCTGCCCGCTGCATCACACCGCGGAAGATGAGTTCCTCCGAAAAACCGGTGCTGAACATCAGGATGAGCGCGGGCAGCCAGAGCTGCTCCCAAGTGAAAGCTCGGGCGAGTGGCTTGGGGTGCAAAATTTGATATTCCATATACCCG
>JBMFPM010000149.1:0-5548 GCA_049969135.1 Anaerolineae bacterium | reverse complement strand
CAGGTAACCTTCGTTCCCGAATCAGAACGCACTGTGCATTCCCGCATCCCAGGCGAGGGGATCCTTGACTGGCCAGCTATTCTCAAGAAACTAAAGGAAATCGGCTATGACGGCTGGATTTCGCTGGAATATGAGCGCAGGTGGCAACAGATTGACCTGCCGCCAGCTACCGTGGGAATGGTACGTGGCGCAGAGTACATCCGTAACATCATCAAGAATTTGTAAAGGGCCACCCGTGGACAAGAGCGTCTCCTATGCAGGAATAAGGGTCGCGCACCCTATTATCGCTGCGTCAGCAGGTACCACCCGTGATGTTGAACAGGCAGCAAAGTGTGAGGAAAGCGGTTTCAGCGCAGTGGTCCTCAAATCAGTACAGGAAGAGGTTCTCATGCGCTACAATCCCTTCCCGCGCTTTGCAGTGCTACGCAGTGGCATAAAGGGTTACGAATCAACGACCTTCTACAGTTATGAACAAGCTTACTATGGCGATATTGATGACTATGCTGAAACAATACGCCGCTCCAAGGAGCGAGTATCCATTCCGGTGATTGCCAGCATCAACTGCATCAACCCTGAAAGTTGGGCACAATACGCCGTTGTTTGCGAACAAGCGGGGGCAGATGCCATTGAAATTGTGCCGACCTGCCCTACCGGTCTCCTGATCCGCGACCCCTCTAACGACATCCATTCTATTACCCTGGCTGCTTTGCAGGCATGTAAACAGAAAGTCAAAATCCCGGTCATTCCCAAGATGTCGAGACAGATGGCAAACCCGCTATATACAGCGATCTGTCTGGATCAAGTGGGAGCTGATGGCTTAACCATGATGAACCGGTCCACAGGTATCGAAATCGACATCGAAACCCAGAAGCCAATTCTGTTTGGCGGACTCGCCGGACATGGTGGCAGTTGGGCATTGTACTCCATATTGCGCTGGATTATCGTCACCTATCCACGGGTGAAAATTCCCATCAGCGCCACTGGAGGCGCTATGACAGGCAATGACGTCATCAAATGCCTGCTCGCCGGTGCGAATACTGTCCAGGTAGCCACTGTCCTATACCTGAAGGGCTATGCCTGGGTACGGAAAATGCTGGCTGAAATCGACGCGTACATGGAGCGCAAGGTCATCCAAACGCTCGCCGACATCATTGGCGTGGCTAGCAAGAACATGCTCAGCATGGAGCAATACGACCGCAAAACGCGCTACTTCGCGTACTGTGAACACGAACTATGTGTTTCCTGTGGACAATGCGAGAACGTTTGCATCTATGACGCCCTCAAACTGGTAGACAAGAAACCGGTCATCGACCGCGAAAAATGTGATGGCTGTGGGCTGTGCAAGAGCATCTGCCGCCCAGGTGCCATTCAATTGGCGGTCAAGGAAGACCTGGCACGATAGGCCGGTGGGTCACATCCGTGACTGATAGAAAAGTTACCCGGGAGGTGAGCGGGAAAATTGATCAAGATCATCACAATCTGTGGCATGGGCCTAGGCAGTGGACTGTTGCTGCGCATGAGCGCAGAACGCGTGCTCAAGCGCCACGGCATAAAAGACTCGGACATTGATATAGAAGTCGCAGACATTGGCACCGCCCAACGGCTGGATGTTGACATCTTCATCACCACCCCAGAGTTCGCGCCTCGTTGCAGGAAATGGGCAAAACGACTGGTGGTTATCAAAAACGTGCTTGACGATAAGGAGATGGAGCATGCGCTGATGCCCGTGTTCAATGAAGTGGCTGCCAGCAAAAGCAAGCAAAGACAATCCAGCATTGAGCGTGTGCTCCTAGGCGCGTTCAAAATCCTTTTGGGCATCACGGTCATGCATTGCGGTGCAACTGCGATCGCTGGAGTGCTCAGTACGACAAGGGAAGTCTTCACCCAAGCCTTTGGTTTGCAAGCTGTCGTGCCAGTCAATGAGGCTATCACGGCTCTCGCTGCAACCAGGTTCAACGTACAAATTATCCTCACCATGATTGGCGCTATCATCGTCAACATCGCTCTGGCGCGATTTACCCCTCTACGTTACATCTTCCTGACGGGCCACCATATCTTGTTCATTGCCGCCGTGTGTACGATCATGCTATCCGGAATGAACCTGTCTAGCACCCAGGTGCTTATCTGTGGTTCGATCATCTCGGGTATTGTGCTCACTACCATGCCTGCTTTCTCCATGCCCTTTATGCACAAAGCCACTAAGGGCGCAGATTTTGCCCTGGGACACCTGGCGACCATTGGCTACTGGGTAGCTGGCCTGATTGCTAGGCTCCTGGGAGGTGACCCGCAGGAGACCGATGCGGAGAAAATAAAGTTATCTGGCGGATCTGGCCTCTTCCGCGAGACACTCTTGCTGATGGGCTTGGCTGTTACTGCGGTATGCCTGCTTGCCGTGTTTCTCGCTAGCTCCGTCCGTGTTCCTGCAGCTCATGCGCGCACCTGGGAGTCTGTCGTTTGGGCCTTTGGGCAAGGACTAACCTTTGCTGCAGGAGTGGCGATCGTTTTGCTGGGTATGCGCACGTTCATTGGTGAGATCGTGCCGGTCTTTCGCAATATCTCTGACAAGATCGTACCCAGCGCGATCCCCGCCCTGGACTGTCCCGCGGTGTTTCCCTATGGTCCCAATAGTGTGTACATTGGCTTCTTAGGCTATACAGTCGGGATGTTCATCATGATGGCCATCTTGTGGGTCATCAAGTACCCTGTAGCAGTTATCCCCATGTTATTCCACAGCTTCTTTATGGGCGGTACAGCGGGCGTAATTGGAAATGCCATAGGTGGTCGCCGTGGTGCCTTCTTGGGAGCAAGCTTTCAAGGTTTTCTGAATCTCTTCCTGCAAGCTTTCCTGTTCACTCTGATGGCTAGTCCGGTTGTCCATGGCACGACATTTGCCGACACAGATTATTGTGTGACGGGAATTGTCATTGGAAAACTGAGCAGCTCGATCCCATTGGTACTGGCCGTGTTCATCGCTTTGTTCGCTATTGCTATCTTGGTCGAGGTGAAGATCACCCGGCCTATGCTGGCTAAACAGCCAGAACAATAGCGCTTGTATAGACTTGGATTCGGAGGTGAGATGACGATGCAAAATAACCCAGATGCTGCCACAGTTGCGGAGAGCATCCTAAGGCAACGAATAGGAGAGAATATCGAGGCTTTGAGCGCTTGTCTAGGGGACATCCCCACTTTTGTACGTGTAGTTACACTGGTCCGAGACTGCCTGTCAAACGGAGGCAAGATTTTGCTATGTGGCAACGGCGGCAGTGCATCGAATGCCTCGCATATCGTGAACGACTTTACCGGACACATGTATTTCGACCGCCCTCCTCTGGCTGCGATCAGCCTGACAGACAACACTTCCACGATAACGGCTACCGCCAATGACTACAGCTATGACCAGATTTTCAGCCGCCAGGTGGAAAGCCTAGGCCGGCCTGGAGACATCCTAATCTGCTTCTCCACAAGCGGCAACTCCCCCAATGTGCTCTTGGCAGCAGAGGCAGCGAGAGCCAAGGGCATGTCAGTAATTGGCTTCACCAATAAGGCGGGAGGCAAGCTTGCCAAGATGGCCGACATCTGGTTGCCCGCCGATACGCTCAACACAGCCTGCGCTGAACATGTGCACCTCATCGTGATGCACGTGCTCGGCGAATGCGTGGAGAAATTATTGTACGGAGATCGCCCCTTATGGGCATCCCAAAGACAAGCCGCGCCATGAAACACACTGCTTTTCAAATCACCAGTGGGCAATATCTTGGCTTCTACTCTGCGTTGGTTGTGATGAGATAGATTCTGTAGGGGGTTTCATGGTGGCGCAAATGACTCCATGGGAACGAGTCGTAGCCGCTCTCCGTCATGAGGAAGCAGATCGTGTTCCTTTCGATTGTGGGGGCACCGGTACGACTAGTTTGATAGCAGAGGCTTATGAGAACCTGAAAGCGCATGAAGGAATCTCAGCGCCTACTCTGATCATGTACAAGGCATTCCGAGTAGCCAGGCTGGATGAAGAGACAATGCGCCGTCTAGGTAGCGATCTGCGGCCAGTCATAATCAAGCCTCCGCAGAATTGGAGCCCGCCGCCTTCAGAACCAGGCACTTTTGTGGACGAATTTGGGATCAAGTGGCGCCAAGTCAACTACTCCAGGGGTTACTACTGGGAGTTAGCTGGTCATCCACTGGCTAATGCCACTGTCTCAGATCTGGATGCGTACCCCTGGCCAGATGTAAATGATCCCGGCCGATACGCGGGATTGGCGGAAGAGGTTCGCGATCTCTTTCAGAATACGCCTTATGCATTGGTTGGCGACAGCGGTTTCAAAGGATTTTGGGAACCAGCTTTTATGTTGCGCGGCTTGACGCAGGCATTGATGGATCTAGTACAAAACCCAGAGTTCATGCATGCCTTGCTCGATAAGCTGTTCCAAGTGAATGCTGCGATTACCAGGCGCTTTCTAGAAATTACGGGCCCGTACCTAGCAGCAATTCGCGTCGTTGATGACTTGGCTACGCAAACCGCTCCCATTATGTCACCTGCGACCTACCGAGCGGTGATCAAACCCTATCATAAGCGGTTCTGTGAGTTGATCAGAAAGTATACAGACGCAGTGATCGTTCTCCATTCCTGTGGGAACATCACTCTCCTGGTAGATGACCTCATTGACGCTGGCATACAAGCGCTGAACCCGGTTCAGGTCTCGGCCATCCCTGACGTTGCCGGACTCAAGGCGAAATACGGCGACCGTCTATCCTTCTGGGGCGGAATTGACAGCCAGCACATACTACCCCATGGGACGCCAGAGGAAGTGCACGAAGAAGTCAGGCTACGTATCCATCAGTTAGGCCAGGGCGGCGGATATATCGCCGCCGCAGTGCATAACATTCAACCTGACGTCCCGCCGCAAAATATCATCGCCATGAGCGAGGCGGTAAGAGAATTAGGCGTGTACCCTATTTCGTAGCTAAGAGGGCCCTAGCATCCGTGATCAAGCGGCCTTGATAGACTCGTCAAATGCCATTGCAGAAGGCGAGAAATTCATCCTTCTGATGAACTCACAAGCCTCGGTTGCCCCTTGGATGCGATCCATGCCAGAGTCTTCCCATTCGACAGAGAGGGGACCCTGATAGCCCACCCAGTTAAGCACACGGGTGATCTTGTCGAAATCCACATCACCGTGGCCCAAGGACACAAAGTTCCAGCCCCTGCGCGGGTCACCAAACTTGAGGTGAGAACCGAGAATTCCACTCCTCCCATCGAGTTTGACATAGACGTCTTTGACGTGGACGTGGTAAATCCTTTTTCCGAATGCTTGTATAAACACCACCGGATCCACGCCCTGCCAGACAAGGTGAGAGGGATCAAAGTTGAAACCAAGGGTCTCGCGGTTCTCGAACACCGCCAGCAACTTCTCCGCCGAATAGTAATCGAATGCAATTTCGGTTGGATGCACCTCTAGAGCAAACTTGACGCCATATCGGTCGAACTCGTCAAAGATGGGCGTCCACAGATCATAGATTTGTTTGAAACCTGCTTCAATCATTTCGTCGCTCG
>JBMFPM010000148.1:0-5551 GCA_049969135.1 Anaerolineae bacterium | reverse complement strand
GGCCGATTTGCTCATGGAAGAGGCGCGCCGCACGACTGACCCTGGGCGCAGGGCTGCCTTATACCGCCAACTACAGAATATCCTTGCAGAGGATGTGCCAGAGTTACCCCTATACCACCCGGTGTACAGCTATGCTGTAGATGCGCGGGTGCAAAATGTGCGCATTGGCCCAATGCAGGATTACTGTGACCGCTTCCGCACGGTTACGGAATGGTACATTAATACGCGGAAGGTGATCGTCAGCGAAGCTCCTTTGTGGCAGCGTAAGTGATTAATGGACCGTGGGTATTGTGAAGGGTGAGGGTATCCTACTCATCACTCGTCATTTATCACTTCAGGAGGTTACCATGAAACGGATGCGCTGGTACGACTATATCACGTACAACATCTATTGGTTGGGTCTGAGCATGTCCTCCGGCAGCCTGACGCCCATTATCTTACCGTTCCTCGTGGCCAAGTTCGTCGGGGAGGCAGCAAAGGGGACTTATTTAGGATTCCTCCGTTCTGCGGGGCTCATTGTTGCCATTTTGGTACAGCCAGCGGCAGGGCTGCTCAGCGATCGGAGTACGTTGCGCTGGGGACGACGGCGACCCTTTATCTTCATCGGCACGGTGTTCGATCTGGTCTTCCTGGTGATCATCGGCCTCGCTGGCAACTACTGGCTGCTCTTTGCCGCAGTGCTGCTCATGCAGGTTTCGTCGAACGTGGCGCACGGCGCTCTGCAGGGTATTATCCCGGACCTGGTACCCGAAGAGCAGCGGGGGCGCGCCTCTGGGGTCAAGGCAGTCATGGAGCTGTTACCCGTTATTCTGGCATCTTTGACCGCCGGTCGTCTTGTAGGAGCGGGAAACGTATGGGGGGCTATCCTGGTCGTAATGGCTTTCTTTGTTATCACGATGCTCATTACGGTCGTTGCCGTCCATGAAGAGCCGCTGCGCGAGAAACCTAAGGAGCCGCTTTCACCTGCTCTGATGCGCATCGCTTTGTTGACTGCCATCTTCGCGGTAGTGACCACTGCCTTCGGAGGTCTGGTGGGGGCTGTGGGGAAGGTGCTATCCGGCAAAGGCATTGCCCAACTGATCGCAGTAGGCTTGGCTGGCCTCATCGCCATGGCTGGTGCGATCATCGTCGGTGTGTGGTGGAGTGCGCGAGTGGGCATTGGTGAGGGTGCTCACAAATACCCTTCTTTTACTTGGTGGGTGATCAACCGACTTCTCTACCTCGCTGCTGTAGGTTCCATTGAGGGGTTTGCCCTTTACTTCCTGCAGGATGTAGTCGGTGTGCCCAATCCTCCTAAAGCGACCGGTGACCTCATGATGGTAGTGGGAATCTTCCTTCTGCTGGCAGCTCTGCCCAGTGGCTGGCTCTCGGATAGGCTGGGACGCAAGCCGCTCGTTGCTCTGGCCGGTGTGGTGGCTGCCGTTGGTACCTTCTTGCTATTGTTTGCCCAGAACATGACCATGGTTACGATCAGCGGCGTGATCATTGGCTTATCTGCCGGGATTTTCATGACGGTCAACTGGGCGCTTGGGACCGATTTGGTGCCAGCTACAGAGGCAGGACTGTATCTGGGAGTCTCCAACCTAGCTGGTGCAGGTGCAGGCATTGTGGGGGCAGGCATTGGCGGACCCATGGCAGACTTTTTCAATGCCTACAGGAGTGGGTTGGGTTACTTGGTCATTTTTGGCATCTACGGAGCACTGTTTATCCTGTCAACAGTTACCTTGCTGAAGGTACAAGCCAAGCGGTAAGCCTGGGGCAAAGCCCAAGAAACAAAACTCGTTCCCCCTTATTGGAGGGGGAAGCAGCGTAATCCTGACCCAATATCAGCCGGATATCCACATTGCTTTGTACGTTTGGATAGCGGAGCACATTTTCGGGCAGGATGTTAAAGCGCTGTACGAGCGCATTAACCGTGTTGGTCTTTCCGGTGTAGTCTATGAGGACGCTCTTGGCGTAATCGGAGCGATCTGCATTGCTAAAAGAAACCACGGTATACCCTAGTCCTTTCAGATACTCAGCCGTACGCTGTGCGAGGCCTGGTGTGAGCGTACCGTTTTGTACTTCGATCTTTGCCCCCTCTCGTGTAATCAATTCCTTCTCCGAAAGGCCAACTGTGCTCGAAGCTGTCCCACTGAACAGTTCATCCACCAACGCGCGTACACGCGCACGATCAGGAATCAGCACTTGTGCACCATCTGGGGTAACTTGCGGTGTGGTCATGGATTCGTCGATCACGGCGCTCTTGATGTTTTCCGCCGGGATCTCGCGCCCCAATTTTGCCAACGCGTACATTTCGCTAAGGGTCAGATCCGTTTGCACAGAATCACCTGCAATGCGCAGTATTTCTGGGATTTTAGTCAAAGGGATATCCAAACTGAGCACCTTATCGCGGATGGCTTTCAATACTTGTTGCTGTCGCTTGGCACGCGTAAAGTCGCTGCTGCCATGCCGCACCCGTGCATACTGCAGCGCGGTCTTGCCATCCATGTGCTGTACACCCGCTGGGATATCCACCGTCATGTACCCGTAATTTTCGTCGGGGTACTTGTCATCGTGGATTGGCTCTTTCACATCAATTGTGATACCCCCAATGGCATTCACGAGCTTTTCGAAACCCTCAAAATTCACGCGGATATAGTAATGAATGGGTATACCCAGGGTGTATTGTACCGTCTTCTTGGCTAGCGCTGGCCCTCCTCCAGGGTACTTGTCCCTCTCGCCAAGAAAGTGCGCGGTATTGATGCGGTTCTCAGAGTAACCAGGAATAGGCACCCACAAATCACGAGGTATGGACAGCATCGCAGCCGTCTTGCTCTGCGGGTCCACCGTAACGACGATCATAGTATCTGTGCGGCTGGGCCCTTTTTCACTCGCGCGCTTGTCTATACCCAACAACAGGATATTCACGCGCTCTTTGGCGATATTCGGCAGTTCCTCCTGTGGTGCCCGACCTTGTTCCAGTCCGGGCTGTATGGGCATGCCTAGCTGGGCATGAGCGACAAAGTCTTTCACTGTGGTGTAAAAAAGATAGCCTGAATAGACACCTCCCGCGACAAAGGCGGTCAGCAGAGCGCCCAACAGGAGCAACCTCCAGCGGGGTGTTGTCGTCCGCGATGTCCTCGGAGCTTTTCGTGCCATGCAACCTCCATAAAGGCAAGATTGATGCGATTATAGCATAAACGCTGTGATACAGGCAAAAAGTTCCCCAATAGGAATCTTGGCGACCGATCACCTCAGGATACATCAACCAGCGCAGAAATGCGCTGGATAATCTCAGCGATGAACTGCTCGTTGCCCACAGTGATTTCGATCGCCCCTTCTGGGCACGTACTGACACAGCGCCCGCAACCTCGGCAGGCGTCGCTGATGACTGCCCGTCCATTCACCAGGTGGATAGCATTTACAAAACAAACGCCCTGAGTGCACACGCCACAGCCGATACACCGTTCGCTCACCGCAACGGTTACGCCGGGCATGCGGTGCACTTTATCACCAATGGCGGGTGTTACATAGGGCAACACCCGCCACAAACAGCAACAAGGGCAGCAATTGCAAATCGTCAACAATTTGTCGCCCGGCCCAACGCCCAGCCAAACAGTGTCCAGTTTGTTGCGGCCAATCAGGTGCACTAAGCCAGCTTCGCGACAGCGCCGCACATGCGCAAGCGCTTCTTCTTTGCTGACACGTCGTCCAAGTTTGGGATTGATGCGCGAAGCAGCCTCACCAAGGAACAAGCAACCTAGATCTCGTGGGTAATTTTGACACTGCTCCGCTTCGCGGCAGATGCAAAAATTCATGGCCCAATGGTAAGAGGCTCTTTCGATAAAATAGTCCACCACTTGCGATGGTAGCACTATGCTCTCCGGGGTTTCCAGCGCTTGATGGATAGGAACCACCTGGTCACGGGTCAGGTAAATCAGGTCATCGCCTTCAGCAAGCCAGTGCTGCATCATGTTGCCGATCAAAGGCCATCGGGTGAGCTTGGCTACGGCAAAGCGCTTGGGAAAAGCCCTTTCGATGAGTTTGACAAACCATACCGGCCTAGACATGCTGTTCTCTGCCTTTACGGAAAGGTCAGCGTCGAAAGCGGTTGAAATCGGGTTTGCGCTTTTCCAAAAAGGCGGTCATTCCCTCATGGTACTCTTCCGTGCCGTATATCGCCGCTAGCATCTCGATAGCCACGTTGAAGGAGCCGTATTGCCAGTCGCTGGCATAATTCAGGGAGAGCTTGGATACACGCAGCGCCTGTGGGCTGAGTTCCAAAATACGGCTTGTCCAGGCTTGGAGTTCGGTTTCGAACTGTACCTACGGCACCACCTTGTTGCACCACCCGAACCGCTCCGCTTCTGCTGCGGAATAGCGCTGGCAGAGGAAGATAATCTCACGGGCGCGCTTTTCCCCCACAATGCTAGGCAGAAACTGAGTGCCGCCGAAGATAGGTGCGCTACCAACCGTTGGCCCTACCTGACCAAAAATCGCGTTCTCAGCAGCCAACGTCAAGTCGCAAGCCACATTGATTTCGTTGCCACCGCCCAGACAATAACCGCGCACAGCGGCGATCACCGGCACTGGGGCTTGTCGAATGCGCCACAACAAGTCCGTAAAGCGGCGCAAAAAGAAGCGACCGCTCTCTGGGGTCAGGTCGCGCATTTCCGTGATGTCTCCGCCCACACAGAAGGCACGCTCCCCAGCGCCAGTGATGACAATGACCCCGATCGAACGGTCTCTGCTGGCATCCTCCAGTACTTGGGTCATTTCCAGTATGGTCTGTGTGCGAAAGGCATTGAGCACCTGGGGTCGGTTGATGGTGATAGTGGCGACGCCAGCGCTCTTTTCATAGAGGATATCTGTATAGGACATGGGAGATCCTTCCCTGCGTAACTAGAATTACGACGGATAGTCGTAAAAACCTTTGCCCGTCTTGCAGCCGAGGTGCCCTGCCTGCACCATCTTGCGCAGCAGGATGGGCGCGCGGTAGCGGTCATCTTTGTAATTCGCATACAGGGCATCGAGGACGTGCAGGACAATGTCCAGGCCGATCAGGTCGGCAAGCGCCAATGGCCCCATAGGCAGGTTATAACCTAGCTTCATGGCCTTATCCAACGCATCGCGCTCAGCCACATCTTCCTGCAGGGCAAAGATGGCTTCGGAAACAAGCATGATGCCCTCACGGGTGGTGACAAAACCAGGGAAATCCTTCACCACCACCGGCTCTTTGCCCACCATTTTGGCAAATTCGACCACTGCCTGGACAGTAGCCTCACTGGTCTCCATAGCCTGGATAATCTCGATAAGCTGCATCACGGGCGCGGGATTGAAAAAGTGGATTCCAATCACCCGCTGGCGATTCTTGACCGCCGTAGCAATTTCAGTGATGGGCAATGAGCTGGTGTTGCTACCTAGGATGGCCTGGTCGGTGACATACTGCTCCATCTCATGGAACAGTTTCTTTTTCAGTTCGATGCTTTCCGGTGCGGCTTCGACGACCAAATCTACTTCGGATAGCGCTTGTGCCAGATCGCCAGTGTAGAGGATCCGTGCGCATGTC
>JBMFPM010000147.1:0-5552 GCA_049969135.1 Anaerolineae bacterium | reverse complement strand
CTCGGTAAAGGGGAACTCGTTGCTGTTGTGGGTCAGGTCAGCATCTCGCAGCAATGCGCCAATCTTTTCAGCAGGATAGAGAATGCCCTTGAGTTCCATGCGGTGGGCAATACCGCGTGTTAAGGCGGTTACGCCGGTCATCACCAGCACGGTCATGCGCTCTGTATCACGGTTAGTAAGAACCTTTCCGTTCGGGAGCAGTTCCTTAGCCAGTTTCTCGGCTCCACTTCCATCTGCCCCGATGGACGCAGATAAGGGATAACTTTCGACATCCAGGTTTTTATCGAGCACGTTCGCCCCATCCACGGTGAGCACTTTCCACCGTGGCTCTAGCTCATGGAAGGGGACGATCGCCCAGGCATTGGGTCGGGCAGCCCAGGTTGCATCGAGCAGTTGTGCTGAGTCTGTTACCGTAACAGGTGTCTTGGCACTTGCTGGCCCCAGCAGGGCATAAAGCACTCCTAAGGTTTCTGGCGAGACGAAGAGGGTGGGGGTATTTGAGCCGTTGGAGAGCTCAGCCAGAGTGTCAAGCTCTCCTGCCCAGAAGCGCTTGATGTCTACCCATTGCACGTTGTCTGCCAGCGTTGGGAAAGGGGCCACGACCGCATAGACCCAGCGGGCCAGTGCAACTGGGTAGTTCAATCCCACGCGCAAATCCGCTTCTTGCACAGAGGGAGCAGTAGTGATCGCACGCTTCGCCTGCTCTGTGAGAATAGGCAACTTGGTAGCAATCAACTCTCGGATGGCAATAGGTACAGCCGGGTCCAACCAGACGCGCAACGGAGCAGGTGTCGGCGTCGGAGGGAGCGGAGTAGCCGTCGCTGACACAGTAGGCGTCGGGGTCGGCAAAGGAGTGGGAGTGCTGGAAGCACAGCCAGCGATCAAGATAGCCAACAATAGCAGTGCGACTGCGATTTTGGACATGGCGATTGCTCTTAACTACTGGCTTATTGCTTCCAGCACGGTTGTTTTTGGTTCTGCTAGCGCCAGTTTTTGTATCCAGGTCGTGAGAAGGGCGTCTGCTCTCACGAGAGATGCTCCTTCAGCAAAGCCACTACATCCGGGTAGTCAATACCCAGGCGCTTCACTGTCTCCAGCGTAGGAATGCCCCGTTCATTCCAGCCACGACGTTTGTACACAGCGTCTATCAGTGATTCGTAGCGCTGCTCACGGTGTCGGCGCAGAGCAGCGAGTTTTTCTTCCGTGCTCTTGCCTTCTGGATCAAAACCAATTTCACGCAATTGCTGGTCATAGCGTTCGGCACGGGATTCATATTCTTTGATGGTAACCGGCCCCATGGAGCGGTAAGGAATGGCATCGTGCTCCCGCGTGCCAAACCCCATTTTGAGGTTGAAAATGCGCTGGAAATTATAGACCCTTTCCGACATCAGCACCAAGTCTTCTGGCTCTTTGACATCTTCTCGTCCGGTTACCGCAGTGAATAACTCAATGTAGTTACGCACGTGCTCAGGAACTCGCGCTGCAATACGCGGGGGGTATTTCTTCTTGTTGTCCGCAGGTTCTACGTCATTCCATGGTAGCTTGCACAAACCGTTGAGGCTGAACCAGGTGCGGAACATGGGGAAATAGTGCAATGCTTCAGCCTTGTCTTCAAAAGTTGGAATTTGTTTGGTCACGGCATCCATGAAAATGAGCCAGGCTTCATCATGTTGAGGCCCTTTGTTGGCTAATCCGTAGCCCCCTTGTTGTGCCACAGATTCCTTAGACACATATTCGGAATACTCCAAGCCCTTGCACTCCATGCCAATGTCCTGCAGAAATGCTGGATCAGCACCATATTGTTCGACAAAGAGTTGCTTCATGCGACGCACACCCTGTCCCACAACCGTACCAAATCCTTTACCTTGTCCCATCTGGTGCAAGATCTCCAACTGTGCATCCGCATTGCCGAAGCGCAACTCCAGGCCGCCTGTCCTTTCTTTATTCAGGATGCCGGCTTCGTAGCATTCCATGGCAAAAGCCAACGCCGTGCCGAAGGAAATCGTGTCAATACCATAAGTATCACAGTAAAAATTGGCTTCCAGTACGGCGTGGGCATCAAAGATGCCACAATTCGATCCCACTCCAGCGATAGTCTCATATTCCGGGCCGTCTACATGAACCCATTGGCCTTGGTATGGCCCAGTGCGGGGCTGGAAGCGCTCGACGCACCTGGAGCAAGCTAGCGTGCAACCGTACCAGCAGCCATCTGGAATGCCCAAGCTGAAGAATTTTCTAAATTCTGTATTGTAAATCTTCGCGGCTTCGGGATGGGAACCGTAACGGAAGTTGTGCACAGGCAGCAAATCGAATTCATTCATAATGCTGACCAGATATGGGGTGCCGTTGCTGCGCATGTCATTCATGATGGGGTCTTGTTCATAAATCTCGCGATGCATTCGCTTGCCCACTTCGGTCAGTTCAGCCCAGTTGGCAGGGCCGTTGGAGTCTCCTTTCACTCCAATGTACTTTACCACCAGAGCTTTAATTTTCTTATGGCGAAAGACGGTGCCGATGCCGCCGCGCCCCGCTTGCTTCAGGGGGACAAATTTACGTCGTGGATCATAAAAGCTCACATTGAGGCAACCCATCAGTGTGTGCTCGGCACCAGGACCGGTAGAGACAGAGGAAATGCCGATTCTTTCCTCATCGGTCTCAGCAATGAGCTCTAATAGTTGCTCGGGCAAGACGTAGTTGTCATCAGCCAGCTCAGGAGCAGCAATGATCTGCACCAAGCCCTTGTTCCCATCTATGAATACGATGATCTCTTTGTCCGCCTTGCCTTGGACTTCGATGGCATCCCACCCCGAGAATTTGAGCAGAGGGCCAAAATGTCCGCCCACATTGCTATCCATGACCGTGCCGGTGAGCGGTGAAAGGCTAACCGCAATGGATTTGCCCGATCCCGGGTAAACAGTGGTGCCACCGATGGGGCCTGAAGACAAGATTACTTCGTTCTCCGGATCGTTCCACTTGGTAGTTCCCTGCACTGCGTTCCAGAGCAGCCAAAGCCCAAATCCTCGTCCACCGATAAAGGTGTGTTTCATCTTCTCATCCACAGGCTTGGCGGCAATGGTATTGTCCGATACATTGACATAGAGCGTCTGGTTTGCATAGCCGCGCTCTACTTTAGGAGGAGTATACCGGTATTCGGCTAGGACTTGTGCTGTCTGCTTTTTCTCTGTCGCTTTCATGATACCACCGCCTTCATCCGTTTTTCTGTTTCGGTCAATGGCGCCTCGGGCAAGTCCTCTATGGACAGAGCCCCTGTAGGGCATGCCTTGGCGCATTCACCACATGCAACGCACTTGAAAGGTACAACGTAGTCAGGGTGGATGTACATGGCCAGGATGGGACAAAAACCGACGCAAGAGAGGCAACCGGTGCACAATTTTTTGTTGACGCGCACAATGCCATGCCTGTCACGCGTAAGAGCCAGTGTGGGGCAGACATCTATGCACTCGCCACACTGATTGCAGACGGTTGCCTGATATTGTCCTGGCTGGTCCTCTGGTGTGGAGATGCGGATGGCTGACTTTTCTGCGTTTATTTCCTTGAACCACGTTTGAGAGCACGTCTCTTCGCAGATGCGACAGCCATCGCATAGTTGAGGGTTGAAGACGAGTACTTTCATCGTTAGTGTTCTCCTCTCGCGATGTAAGTTCTATTGCCCTTGCCGTGGCATAGGCGCAACTCTGAGGCAATTGTACAGCAAACTGCCCGTTCAAGACAAATTGACAGTGTAGTTTCACAGTGAACAGGGGGATAGCTTTTACCCGACCCAAGAGAAACGTGCTATAATGCGCTCAAGACAAGAAGCAAAGGAGGTCTCCGTGCTACTTGCAGGTGACATTGGTGCAACCAAGAGCAATTTGGCGCTTTTCTCCCCCGAGAGCGGGCCCCGTGCGCCGCTGTCTGAGGCGACTTTCCCCAGCGCTCGTTATCCCCATCTAGAAGCTATTGTGCGAGAATTCCTATCCCAGGTGGATGTGCCTGTGGAACACGCTTGCTTTGGCGTGGCAGGGCCGGTGGTCGGCGGCCGGTCTGAAATCACCAATTTGTCTTGGATCATTGATGGGAGGGAGCTTCAGAAGGCACTCAACTTGTCATCCGTGCGGCTACTGAACGATCTGGAAGCTATTGCTTGGGCGATACCCTTGCTAGAACCAAAGGATCTACACACGTTGAATGCTGGTCAACCGATCGCTGGTGGAGCAATAGCAGTGATCGCGCCGGGCACAGGATTGGGCGAGGCTTTTCTTACCTGGGATGGCACTCGCTACCGCCCACATGCTACCGAGGGTGGCCATGCAGACTTTGCACCAACAGATGAGCGACAGATCGGATTGCTCCGCTATCTACTAGAGCGCTTTGGACACGTTAGTTGTGAGCGGGTTTGCTCAGGGCTTGGCCTCCCGAATATCTATGCCTACCTGAAGGATAGCGGTTATGCGCCAGAACCCCCTTGGTTGGCAGAGAAACTAGCTGCTGCCGAGGATCCAACCCCTGTCATTGTCAATGCGGCGTTATCGGGAGAAGAGAGGGCAGATCTATGCGTTGCTACGCTCGATATGTTTGTCTCTATCCTTGGTGCTGAAGCAGGCAACTTGGCACTCAAGACACTGGCTACAGCGGGTGTCTACCTTGGCGGAGGCATTCCGCCCCGCATCCTCTCGGCACTGGAAGATGGGCGTTTCCTAAGGGCTTTCTGCGCCAAGGGGCGTCATTCCGAACTGATGGCGCGTATCCCGGTGCATGTTATCCTGAACCCTAAGGTTGCGCTAATGGGCGCTGCCCGCTATGGCTTAGAAACACAAGGAGGAAAAGCGGGGTGATTGAGTTAGGCGAGGAATGGGGCACGGCTAGCTTGGGAGCATACCAGGCGGTAGTAGAAGCAGCTTTAAGACAAATGGCTGCGCAGGAGATCATGGCGCGCATCTGGGCCCATGATCACACCGTTTGGAAACCAGACCCGGCTGAGATCACGAATCGGCTGGGCTGGCTACACAGCGCGGAAACTATGCTTAATGAAGTGCCCAAGTTGGAGGGGTTGGTTGATGAGATGCGGGCCGCTGGGTATCGTTATGCTCTGCTCCTGGGCATGGGGGGCTCCAGCTTGGCACCGGAGGTTTTTCGCCTGACTTTTGCCGTGAGGGAGGGTTATCTCGATCTGGCGGTGTTAGATAGTACAGATCCGGAGACCATCTTGTCCTATGCGGAACGCCTTGATCTGACACGTACCCTGTTTATTGTCAGCACCAAGTCTGGCACGACGGTGGAGACTCTTTCCCTGTTTCGTTTCTTCTATAATCAGGTGGCTGAGGCGGTCGGACGCAATCGAGCAGGGCAGCATTTCGTCGCGATCACCGATCCAGGCACGAGACTGGCTCATCTCGCTGAACAATATCGTTTCCGAGCGGTGCTCTTCGGTGATCCCAACATCGGGGGGCGTTTTTCTGCCTTCTCCAATTTTGGATTGGTGCCGGCAACGCTGATCGGCGTGGACCTACGGTGTCTGTTACAACGGGCGTTGGAGGCAAGCACTCAATGTG
>JBMFPM010000146.1:0-5559 GCA_049969135.1 Anaerolineae bacterium | reverse complement strand
ACCCTACCCAGCCAGTGTGGGGCTGTGGGGCAAGCCAACCTTGGTACATAACGTGGAAACCTTGGCGAACGTCCCGCACATCATCAACCGAGGTGCAGAATGGTACGCCAGTATGGGCACGCCCAAGAGCACCGGGCCGAAAATCTTCTGCGTCAGCGGGCATGTGAAGAACCGCGGCATTTTTGAGTTGCCCCTGGGTACGCCACTGCGCGAAATCATCTACGAATATGCGGGCGGGATGGCTTTTGACAAGAAGCTGAAGGCAGTCATCCCGGGTGGTGCCTCCACACCCATGCTGACCCCAGAGCAATTGGATATTCCGATGGCATTTGAAACGCTGGAGGCTGCCGGGACGATGTTGGGCACTGGGGCTATTATCGTCATGAATGAAGACACCTGCATGGTAGATGTAGCGCGGCGGCTGATGCGCTTTTTCGCCCATGAATCCTGCGGACATTGCACACCTTGTCGAACAGGTACCCAGCGGATGCTCGCATTGCTGGAGGACTTGGAACATGGCAGAGGCAAGGCCGAAGACATTGACCGCCTGGAAGAAATAGCGTCGAAGATGCGCGGCCTTACTTTCTGTCCCATGGGGGATGCTGCTGCGAATCCCATTCTGAGCAGTTTGAAGCTCTTCCGGGATGAGTACGAATACCATGTGAAGTACAAGCGCTGTGCAGTAGCGGCATAGCGTGAGCATGATCTTGTGTAGAGGAGGAACCTGTGTCCAAGAAGATTTTGGTTGTAGATGATGACCCCGATTTTGTCGAGGCGATGCGCCTCACTCTAGAGCCCAACGGCTATCAGGTCATCAGCGCTGCCAGTGGTGATGAGGGCCTAGCCAAAGTGAAATCGGAGCAGCCCGACTTGGTGATTCTAGATGTGATCATGTCCTCGGTATTGGATGGCTTGCAGATGAGCCAACGTATGCAGGAGAACCCGGAGCATAAACGGATTCCCATTCTCATGGTCACCTCGATCGCCAATACGGACTATGCGGCGTTGTTCCCGACGGATGAGTATATCAACATTGATGGCTTCCTTTCCAAGCCGGTAGCGCCTGATGTCCTGCTCAAGCGCATCTCGGAACTGCTGCAGCGCTGAAATGGCCATTTGCTAAAGGCGCGCGATTGAGTTATCATGCGTGCCAACTGGTCGCTCTTTGGAGCGCATGTGCATGATCAGCTTCATGTGCCCCCGATTGGCATACAATTGGGGGCACATGGCAAATGGTAAAGTGCTTGGAGGATGTGAAGATGGCAGGCAAAGTGAAAGCAGGAGGTATTATCCGCAATGAGCGCCTGGCAAAGATCGGTGTGATGTCCGCCCCTGACCGATGTGGCCTGGCTTGTGATGTGCTGCGGGCACTCGGCGATCGTGGCATTAACGTCGAATTCATTGTGCAATGCACGGATTTAGCCAACAACAGCCACATCGTTCTGTGCGTTAGAGAAGAGGACCTCGACCAGGCGCTCACAGTGCTCAAGCCATTGCAGAGCGCGGTCAGGGCGGAGGAGATCACTTATCAACCCAATGTCGCGATCGTATCCGTCTTTGGGCCCGATTTTCGCGAACGCCCGGCTGTAGCTGCGGCAGTTTTTGCCGCCATGGCTTCCGCGGGGATTAACATTTTGGCGATCAGCACGTCCATTTCTACCGTCTCCTGTGTCATAGACGGAAACCGGGTGGATGATGCAGTGGTGGCCTTAAGGGAGTACTTTGATCTGCCGTGAATGGAATGAGCGGCAATAAGCCTTAGGGGGCGGAGTGTCTCGCTGGTTGCTCATGCTATGCAACCGGTAACCCCGAATTTGCTATTTGAGCGAGGTGCGTTGACCGAACAACTATCCCTTTTCCCACAACTCAGTTTGAAAGAGCGCACAGACCAGTTGATTGAGTTCCGCTGGCTTTTCGTAGTGGGTGCTCTGATTGGTATTTCAATAGGTAACCTTGTTTTCCCCGAATCTTTGCCCATGCCCATCTTGCTCATTATCACGGCAGCAATGGCTATCGGCAACGGTTTGTTGTGGCTATACGCTAGGCGTTTGGCTGCTTCTCCGGCGGAAGGCCGGGAAGTGCGCTATTTGCGGTTTGCCCATGTACAAATTGCCCTGGATATTGTCGCCCTCACCGTGCTCCTTCATTTCACCGGTGGGATTGAAAATCCACTCTATTTGTTATACATTGTATATGTTACCGTGGCCAGCATTCTTTTGCCCCGCGCCTACAGTTTTCTCTATGCAGGCTTATCAGCGGTCCTATTCTCTGGCCTGGTGCTCGCTGAGTACTGGCAGTTGATCCCACACGTGCACTTGGCAGGTTTTGTCTCTCCACAACGCTATCAGCGGGGCCTTTACGTAGCCGTAGTATTGATTGCCTTAGGATTCACTTTGTTTCTCTGTGCGTACCTTGCTTCTTCTATTGCGGAGATGCTTCGCCGTCGAGAGAAGGAGCTGCTCGAAGCCAATTTGTCCTGTGAGATGCGCGCAGGGGAATTGGCAAAGTTGAATGCCAGGTTAGCCGAACTGGACAAGTCGCGCTCTCAATTTATCCGATTAGTTACACATGAGCTTCGTGCACCGGTGGCGGCGATCCAAAGCTACCTGCGTTTGATCCTAGATGGGTATGTGCCGCCCGAAAAGCAGCGCGAGATCATCGAAAAATCAGAGCGACGCGCCCTAGAGCAACTAGCTCTCATCAGCGATCTGCTGGACTTGGCTCGCTTGCAAGACAGACGGGCTGAGGCGGAACCAGAATTAGTGGATGTCGCCGAGGTTTTGCGCAGCGTTACGGACTTGATGCAGGCCCGTGCGGAGGATAAAGATTTGCTTTTCAGTGTGCAGATCGAACCGAATGTGCCCCCGGTACGCGCTACTCCCGAACACATCAAGCAACTATGGACGAACTTGATTAGCAATGCGATCAAGTACACCGAACCCGGCGGTATTGTAGTCGTTACTCTATCGCAGAATCCCAATTATGTGGTGGGCACGGTGCGTGACACGGGCATCGGCATGACCCCTGAGCAAATGTCCCATCTCTTTGAGGAGTTCTACCGCACGGAAGAAGCGAAGGCAATGGAGCGCCAAGGGACTGGTCTAGGGCTTGCGATTGTGAAACGCATCGTCGAATCGTATGGGGGCAGGATTTGGGTGGAGTCTGAAAAGGGCAAAGGTAGCAAGTTCAGCTTTGCCTTGCCCAAAGCCGTGTGAAGACCGCCTGTGAGAGAAAAAGAGGCAATCCAGCTTTGGATTGCCTCTTTTCATGTCATAAGCTTACAAAGAGCCCATAAGGCGTTTGAAAGTCAAGCCTTTGGCTTCTTTCAGCCTCTTGTTAATCTGGCCTGCCAGCTCCTTCATAACGACAAAACCCATGTGGCTATCACGTTCTAGCAATTCGTTCAGTTTCTTGCCATCAATAGCGATGAGGCGAACGTCGGTGAGACACAAACCTGAGGCGGTCATCCGACGAGGCTTGACCAGGGATGACCAGCCCATGAAGTCCCCTGGCTTGTCCAATAGGATCGTGGCATCCTGACAATAATCTGGTTGAGGGCAGATTTCATATTGCAGGCTTACTTTGCCCTCCAGCAGGATGTAGAAAGTAGTGGCTTCATCTCCCTCGCTGAACATGACAGTGCCTGCTTTGTAGCTCTCCTCGCGTGCGAAAGGGAGTATTTGTTGTAGCTCTTCATCCGTCAATTCGGAGAACAACTCGCAGGTACGTAACTGATCAACGGTAACCATAGCAGCCTCCTTTGCTGCGGTGCTCTAGGTAATCTCATTATACCATACCAAACTCTCTTTGCCCAAGAAAGGCGAAACGTTCCTAACAGATTCTAGGCAGTTGTGCTCCAGCCAGCATGTCGAGAACCCGGTGAGCCCCAAGGGTGGTATGCAAGACAACTCTCCCGGGGTGAGCAGCCATAACGCGCCCAATCGTAACTGCTTCGCGGCCATAGGGATGTTGGCGCATGGTCGTGAGGACGGCACTTTCAGCCTCCGGAGCCACGATAGCTACTAGCTTTCCCTCATTCGCTACATAGAAGGCATCAATGCCAAGCAATTCACATGCAGCCTGTACGCTTTCGGGTATGGGCACATGAGCTTCTTCTATCTCTATGCCCACCTGGCTTTGAGCTGCCAGTTCATTGAGCGTAGTCGCAAGTCCACCCCGGGTAGGATCACGCAAGCAATGGATTCGTGTATCAGCTTGCAACATAGCTGCTACCAAGCCATTCAGTGGGGCGCAATCACTATGCAAAGGGAAGGAGAAGCGCAACCCTTCACGTTGGCTCATGACTGCCAAGCCGTGCATCCCGATTGGCCCGCTGAGAATCACGACATCACCTGGCCGTGCGTTGGCGCCTGAAATATGCACTCCGGTAGGCACAATCCCTACACCTGCGGTATTGATAAAAATTTGGTCTGCGTTGCCCCGATCAACTACTTTGGTATCGCCAGTGATGATTTCTACGCCAGCTTCCTCTGCGGTCCGGGCCATCGAAGCCACTATCTGCTCCAAATCAGCCAGCGGCAAGCCTTCTTCTAGGATGAAGCTTGCCGTGAGATAAAGTGGCTGTGCGCCAACCATAGCCAAGTCATTCACCGTACCACAGACGGCGAGTTTGCCAATGTCGCCACCTGGGAAAAAGATCGGTTGGACAACATAGCTATCCGTGGTCAATGCCCATTGTACCGCTATAGAGGAGGCCTGCTTCCATACTGCAGCATCATCTTGTGTAGCGAGCAGAGGGCTGCGAAAATATTTCAGGAAGACGGAGCGGATCAAGTCATGGGTGAGTTTTCCACCACTACCGTGTGCCAGCAGGATTTCTTTAGCCATCTGTTATGCCTCACCATATTGCATATAGGCGGCGCAGGCACCTTCGCTGGAAACCATGCACGGCCCAACGGGATGTTCAGGAGTACAGACGTGCGCGAACAAAGGGCACTGGGAGGGTTCCGTCACCCCGCGTAGCACCTCGCCGCAGCGGCAACCTGCAGGTTCTCGCGCAGGGCTGACCTGAACTGGGAAATGCAGAGTGGCATCAAATGCGCGGTACTGGTCGCGTAGTAACAAGCCACTGGCGGGAACAATACCCAGCCCCCGCCATTCTGCAGGTCCAACCTCGAAAACTTGGCCCATCAGTGCTTGAGCGGTGCGGTTACCCTCTGGGCGTACGCTGCGTGCGTAGCGATTGCTTACCGCAGGCTTGTCTGCCTCAACCATGTCTACCAAGGCGTAAATTGCCCACAAGATATCCAATGGCTCGAAGCCAGCAATAGCACAAGGAATGCCATACTCGCGTGGTAGAAAGTTCCAACTGCCGGAGCCGATGACTGTAGTGACGTGACCGGGGCCGATAATCCCAGAGAGTTTGACCTCGCCTGCATCGAGGATCGCTTTGGTCGCTGGTGGAGTTAGCTTATGCAAGGAGAGGATAAAAAAGTTATCCAAACCTTCCGCCTGGGCTTGCAAGATAGCGGCGGCGACCGTCGGCGCAGTGGTCTCAAAGCCGATGGCTAGGAAGATAACCGGACGGCTGCGATTGGC
>JBMFPM010000145.1:0-5566 GCA_049969135.1 Anaerolineae bacterium | reverse complement strand
TGTGGTGGGGTATGAACTTTTTGCTGAACAGCCTGGCTCCTAGTTTTCATGATCCAGCTCGCTCGCTATTATCTTCATCAATATTATACATCAAAGATTACTATAGCTGTGTATCCCTCTGCTGTCTGGACGATAGCCAAATCGTGGTAGGTGGCTCCCTTGATGACGGTATGGATCTCTTGGTTCTTGTCGCCGCGCACGGTGGCTTTGAGCTGATAAGGCACGAGTTCGTGGATGTCAAAACTGGCATAAACTTCGCGCTTTGTATCGTGCAGGTAGAGCAATTCATTCAGCCAATTGACTAGCAACGATTCATAGTCTACACCCTCCACGGCTACCTGGCGGATGATGGATGTCCCGATGTGCTCTATATCCGCCAACTGGCTGAACATGGCAAAGGCAGCATTGGCAAACAGCTCACGCAGGTCCTGGCCGTAGATGCGCAAAGCCAAATCTGCCGTGTGTTCCAATTGTTCATAGCGCCGTCTGAAAGCTGGCTGGGCTTGGTTATGCGTCATGTCAAGACCTCCCGGGCTTTGGCGATATCCTTTGCTATCTGCGAAGGTCGCATGTGCAAATCCACAGGATAAGGTTGGTGGCGCAATTGCTCCACGAACTGGACACGGATTTCTTCGTCCCCCAAATTGCCATGGAAGTCCAATATATAGATTCTGCCATTTGACTCCCGCCCCTCGGTAGCTACCGCGAAACCGGTGTCCACTATGGCTCGATAGCGCTGGCCCTGGATGAGTGCATACGCAGCGTAGATGCCACTGGCAGGCAGTGCACAATGCGGTACGAACCGCAGGCGCACACTAGACAGGCCTAGTTGCCTATCATGTTCCGTTTCTGACACGGCATAGGCTCTTACTTGGTAGTAATGCCCCAGCATCTCCGCTGCTTCTGAGACCTGTCCCGCGCTCAGCAGGTGACGGATCTGTGTACTGCTGATGGCGATTTCGCCATTGGTCACTGGCGCAATTACGTGCACACGAAACCCCATCTCTTTGCCCAGCTTTTTGAGCATGCGCACATTCCCCTCACGGCCATAGCCCAGGGCAAAGTTCCAGCCTACCCATAGCTCTGTCATGCGCAAATGGGTGCACAGGCCTTGTACGAAATCCCGCGCCGATGTGCGAGCCAGTTCCGCTGTGAAGGGCAGGATGACCAACAAGTCCAGCCCCCACTGCTCCAGGAGCTCGATCTTGTCCTCCATAGTCGTCAGACAGATAAGGTTGCTGGCTGGCGATAGAACCGCTTTGGGCAGTGGGTCAAAAGTAACAACCCCGCTGAGCCGCTGCGTTTGCTGTGCCCGACGGACCAATTGTCTGAGCAGTTCCTGATGGCCCAGATGCAAGCCATCAAAAGCGCCGATGGTCAGGGCAGTTTCGCTTTCTATATTTGCTTGCTGCAGGTTATGGATGATCCTCATTGCCTCTCCCTTGGGCAAATACTTTGTGTGGCTGCCACAAGCCTTCTCTATCCAAGCGGAGCAAGGCTAGCAGGCGGCCATCGGCAGCATAGGCGCGGCAGAGTGTTCCCTCAATTGCATTGGATAGGCGCACGCGCTGCCCTGAGACGATCCTATGCTCTGTAGCCAAGTCTACGGTAATGGCTAGGAAAGATTGCAATGCCATATCGAGCGGGTGGAGCAAGCTAGCTACAGTGCCTCTGGCGCAGGCTTGCTCCAGTTCCTCCAGTGTAATCGCATCTTCAACTCGGAATTGACCGCTGGCGATACGCGTGAGGCTCACCAGGTGAGCACCGCATCCAAGGCGCTGCCCAAGGTCATGTACCAAGGAGCGTATGTACGTGCCTTTGCTGCAACTTACCTCGATTTCTAACTCGGGTGGCTCCCAGGTCAGCAAGCGGATATCATATATTTCTACTTTCCGCATCTGTCTAGGAACCACCTGGCCACGCCGGGCAAGGCGGTATAACGGGATGCCATCGCGCTTTATCGCTGAATACATCGGTGGCATCTGTTCTTGGATGCCTATGAATGCTTGCAATGCTTGCTCAACCTGATCACGAGATACGGCTACTTCGGACTGGCTCGTGATTTGTCCTTCTGCGTCATAGGTATCTGTGCTGATGCCTAAGCGCAGGCGTGTTCGGTACACCTTGTCGCTAGCAGCGAGATACTCTGCCACACGGGTTGCCTGGCCCAGGCAAAGCAATAGGACACCGGTGGCCAGTGGGTCCAGCGTGCCTGCATGCCCCACTTTCCTCTGCCCCGTGATCTTGCGCACACGGGCTACGACATCGTGGGAAGTCACGCCACGTGGCTTGTTGATGTTCAAGATTCCGCAGAGCTCTTTATTGGACATGCTTTTCGCAACGCGAAATACAGGGTGCGCATTGGTATGGTTAGCGGCTTTCTGCGTTCTGTCCTACCTTTGCTGCAGCTTGTCTTTGCAGGGCGGCTTCGATCTCACCTAAAACAAGCTCGCGTACCTTGGCCATCTTCCCAGCGATGGTACATCCTGCTGCGCGCGGATGTCCACCCCCACCCAACTTGAACGCAACTTCGGAAACATCCCAACCGGGTCCGGCGCGCATGGACACCTCGATACGCCCGTCATCCTTTTCGCGAAAGACGATGGCTACGTCCACTCCCATCGTGCTTGCCAGGAAACTGACCAAGCCATTGCCCTCGTTAGGGGCAGCACCGCACTTGCGCATCATATGCTGATCTATCTCGGTCCACATGACACGCCCGCGCCTCTGGACATGGGCCAGTGCTTGCCCCCACAAGCAAATGGTAGAAATTGGCTCACGGTTAAAGACGAGTTCGGTGATGTCAGTAAGCGATGCCCCTGTCTTCATCAGGGACATAGCTGTCTGCAACTGTTTGGCGGTCACGTTGCTGGTGCGAAAGCACTGTGTGTCAGTAATCAATCCAACGAGGAGCGCTGTCGCGATATCCTTGTCCAATGGCACCTTCAAACGCCGCAGCAGCACATATACGATCTCTGCTGTGGAAGGGAGCAATTGGACCAGATTGACCGTGCCAAAGCGCGTGTTCGTTACATGGTGGTCAATATTGATCACTGGCCGGCTGCGAAAAATGCGCTCATCGTACAGTGCCCCCAGGCGTTCGATGTCACTAGAATCTATCGTAACAAGGACATCTTCATGCTGGGGCGGCTGGGTGGTAATCTCGTGCCAGCCGGTGAGAAAGTCGAATTTGGCTGGCACTGGGTCAGCGCAAGCCATGGCGCACGATTTCCCTAGGCGCCGCAATCCCAGGCCAAGCCCCAACAGGGAGCCAATAGCATCGCCATCCGGGATGATATGGCAAGCGATATAGACGCTCTGTGCTGCCTGGAGGTATCGCTGGGCGCTATTCACGTTTCTCTACTGCTCCCTTACGATCGCTCAGCTCTCGTCTTGGAGCGACGTATCTTGCTTCTCTGACATGCTTTGCAGTTTCTCCAAGAGAGCTTCTACACGCGCTACCCGCTCCCAGGAATCGTCCAACATGAAGCGCAAATCTGGCGCAAAGCGCATCTGGAGACGCTGCGCCAATTCCCGGCGGATGTAGCGCGAGGCATGCTGCAAGCCTGCCAAAGCCTCGTTGCGTGACTTTTGATCGCCAAGCGCACTGACGAAAACCGTAGCCAGTTTTAGGTCAGCCGTGATTTCCACGCCTGTGACGGTAACATACGTCAGGCGCGGATCCCGTATTCTCTTTTGCAACAGATCGCTGATCTCTTCTTGGATCCTACTGCTTACTCGTTCCTGACGACGTGTTGGCATATTTCATATAGAAGGCACGAGTGCAATGCCTGGGTCGGTCCATTTTCCCCTTATGCTTCCGTGCCTTTTACCTGTTCCTTTCTATAGAATTCTAGTATATCGCCTACGACAAAATCGTTGAAACCATCTACCCCGACACCGCATTCTAACCCTGCGGTTACTTCGCGCACATCATCCTTAAAGCGGCGTAGGGATGCCACCTGGCCATCGAAGATAGCCGCATCGCCACGGCGTACACGGACCATAGCATTGCGCGCTGCAATGCCATCTATGACCTGGCAGCCAGCGACCTGTTTGTGATGGCCAATGCGGAAGACGGCGCGCACCTCGGCGTGGCCGATGATCGCTTCCTTGTAGCTGGGCTCGAGCAGCCCTTTCAAGGCGCGGTCTATATCATCTACCAGGTGATAAATAATATTATAGAGGCGTATATCCACTCCTTCGGATTCAGCCATGCGGCTGGCAGCGGCATCTACTTGTACGTTAAAGCCGATCACAATGGCTTGAGAAGCAACCGCGAGCATGATGTCAGATTCGTTGATGTTGCCGGTTCCCGTGTGTAAGAACCTGACCCTCAGTTTCTCATCGCCAAGCTTTTCCACCGAATTGACAATCGGCTCAATAGAGCCTTGTACATCTGCTTTGAGAATCAAGTTCAGCTCTTTGGTCTGTCCAGCTTGTGCTTTGGCGAAGAATTCGTCCAGGCTGATGCCTTTCCGTTTTTGTTGTTCTGCGATCTGCTGACGCCGAGCAGCTTCAGCAGCAGCCAGTTCTCGGGCCTCGTGCTCATCTTTGACTACTTTAAAAGTCTCTCCAGCGCTGGGCACATCGCTCAAGCCAAGCACAACGACGGGTGTCGAAGGCGGAGCTTGTTCGAGGCGTTGGCCTTTATCATCGAACATGGCGCGCACCTTGCCTGCTAGATCACCGATGACAAGGGCATCGCCGACATGCAGTGTGCCCTCCTGTACTAGCAAAGTAGCCAGTGGCCCCTTTGCCTTATCTAGCCAGCTCTCGATCACCGTGCCAGAAGCAGGCGCGTCGGGGTTAGCCTTCAGGTCGGCCATCTCGGCAACCAGGAGGATCATGTCGAGCAGGGTATCCAGGCCAATTTTTTGCTTGGCGGAGACAGGCACGCAGATGACATCTCCGCCATAATCTTCTACCAAGACTCCAACATCGGAAAGCTGCTTTTTCACCACCTCAGGGTTGGCATTGGGCTTGTCAATTTTGTTCAGTGCTACGATGATGGGCACTTGCGCGGCGCGGGCATGGTCAATCGCTTCAATCGTCTGGGGTTGCACACCGTCGTCGGCGGCAACGACCAGTACGGCAATATCTGTAACCATGGCGCCACGGGCGCGCATGGCGGTGAATGCCTCGTGGCCAGGGGTATCCAAAAAAGTGATCTTCTTTCCCTGGGTCTCCACCTGATAGGCGCCGATGTGCTGGGTGATTCCTCCGACCTCGCTGGCAACTACATTGGTCTGGCGAATCACATCCAGCAAAGAAGTCTTCCCATGATCCACATGGCCCATAATCGTTACCACGGGCGGCCGAGGCGCCAATTTAGCCAGTTCTTCCGGAGTATACTCACGGCGCTTGCGTGTGGGCTCCGGTGGCTGCTCTTCGACCGGTTCTGGTGGGCTTTCCTCTTGTACCTCAAAACCCAGGTCTCCAGCCACGATAGCGGCAGTATCAAAATCAATCTCCTGATTGATATTGGCCATGACGCCATTTTTCATTAGCTCGCGAATAATGGTGATCGGGCTGGTCTTTAACAGTGTGGCCAAATCCCGGACGG
>JBMFPM010000144.1:0-5581 GCA_049969135.1 Anaerolineae bacterium | reverse complement strand
CACCAGCCCAACGGTGACTTTGACCCCAACCCCGGTGCCAACTGGCACAGTGCCGGGCAACGCTACCCAAACCCCAATTACTACTAGTTTGACTGCCACACCCACTCTCTCCCCTGTGCCCGTCGGCACTGAGGCGACTGTTGTCCTGCAACAAGGCCTCAATGGTTATGTAGGCTCAGAGGATACCTACATTCATATTTGGAATCCTGATACCAATTATTGTTCGTTGAATATGTTCCGTGTGGGATACCGGCAGCAATATGCATCCCTCTTATATTTTGATCTGTCGCCTATCCCAGCGAATGCCCAGGTTACAGAAGCTTACCTCGAGATTTACGCAACGGGCTGGAGCGGTTCCAATATGGCCATTGATGCGCATGGCGTCCTGCGTCGCATGGATATCTGCCAAGCTACTTGGAACCAGGCAAGTGCCGGTAATCCGTGGGGGACTGCAGGGTGCAATAACACTACTACCGATCGCACTGCTACACCTGATAGCAGTGTAACAACACAAGGCCTTGACAGGTGGTACCGTTTCCGTCTGACAGCACTGGTTCAGGATTGGATAAGTGGTCGGTTGGCGAATCATGGGATCATTCTACGTGGTGCCTTGCCTGCATCCAGTGCGATATTTTACTTCGCTAGTGCACAGCATGAATCCATTCACTTACGTCCCAGACTGGTCGTTACGTATCGTCTTGCTACGTACACGCCCCAGGCTAGCCCTACTCATACAAGAATACCCAGCCTTGCTCCCATATCCACCACAAACCCTACGGCGACACCGATACAAAGTTCTACGCCCACACAGACGCCCAGCGCAATTCCTACTGCAACCACAACAGGAACACCTCGTCCTAGTCCCACAGCAACCAGCACATCTATTCCCCAATCAAGTCCAATATCAACACCTGCTAGTGCTGAGATAACCGTGACCCTACAGCAGGGCTATAATGACTACACAGGCTGCGAAGATACCTACATCTATCAACAGGAATCAGAGAGCAACTACTGTTCACTGAATATGTTCAAAGTTGGTTACCGTCAGCAATATACCACATGGCTGCACTTTGACCTCTACCCCATCCCTGCCAACGCCATCGTAACACGCGCTACCCTCCAAGTCTATGCCGCCGCCTGGGGCGGATCTGATATCACCCTAGAAGTATACCGCTCCCTGCGCAAAGTCAACGCATGCCAAGCTACCTGGAACCAAGCAGAGACAGGCACCCCTTGGGGCGCACCAGGCGCCAACGACACCTCAACCGACCGCACCGCCATGCCCGAAAGCAATGGGACAACCTCGGGACTTGCCAAATGGTACAGTTTCGACATCACCATGCTGGTACAGGATTGGCTCAATGGCCACTTCGCTAACTACGGTCTCTTCCTGCGCGGGGCATCACCATTTGACAATGGCATCTTCCAATTCGCCAGCGCTGAGCACACTTCTACAGACCTCAGACCAAAACTGGTCATCACTTACCGCCTGACTGGCACTCCTACGCCTTTCCTGACACCACGCCTAACGCCAGTGCCATCTGGTACCCCGCAAACCTTGATTCTGCAGCAAGGGAATAACGGTTACACAGGCTGTGAAGATACCTATATCTACAAATACCAAGAACCAGGGAGCACCTATTGCGCACTGAACTTGTTTAAAGTTGGCTACCGTCAGCAATATACCACATGGCTGCACTTTGACCTCTACCCCATCCCTGCCAACGCCATCGTAACACGCGCTACCCTCCAAGTCTATGCCGCCGCCTGGGGCGGATCTGATATCACCCTAGAAGTATACCGCTCCCTGCGCAAAGTCAACGCATGCCAAGCTACCTGGAACCAAGCAGAGACAGGCACCCCTTGGGGCGCACCAGGCGCCAACGACACCTCAACCGACCGCACCGCCATGCCCGAAAGCAATGGGACAACCTCGGGACTTGCCAAATGGTACAGTTTCGACATCACCATGCTGGTACAGGATTGGCTCAATGGCCACTTCGCTAACTACGGTCTCTTCCTGCGCGGGGCATCACCATTTGACAATGGCATCTTCCAATTCGCCAGCGCTGAGCACACTTCTACAGACCTCAGACCAAAACTGGTCATTACCTATTTCAATGGTTCTGCTCCGTGATTTCCTCGATGATGCCAAGTGCGCAGAGATTGCCTTAGAGGTAGACCAAGGCTCTCTGCGCACTTGACAATCAGAAGCCATTCCCAATAGGCAACCGCCTCCATCATAAAGCATTACTGTGCCGCGTAAGCTTGCCGAAGACCCCAAAACATGATATAATTTTTATACTATAAAGGGCATCGGCATAGGTTCTACTTTCTGGCCTGTGCCAAGCGCAATGCCTATCAGCGTAAAGATTTAGCTGGACAACGAAAACAATCTAAGCGAGGAGTTACGGCATGACTGACTCCACTCCCTCTGATTTTATCCGAGACATTATCCGAGAAGACCTAAGGACAAATAAATACGGGGGGCGAGTTCATACCCGCTTCCCACCAGAGCCGAATGGCTATTTGCACATCGGGCACGCCAAGTCAATCTGCCTCAACTTTGGCGTCGCGGAAGAATTCGGTGGGTTATGCAATTTGCGCTTTGATGATACGAATCCCATTAAGGAGAGCAGCGAGTACGTTGAGGCTATCAAACGCGATATCAAATGGCTCGGCTTCGATTGGGGCGACCGCGAGTACTACGCATCGGACTACTTTGAGAAGCTTTACGATTATGCCGTGCAGTTGATAAAGGCAGGCAAAGCCTATGTTTGTGACCTGAGCCAGGAAGAGATCAGGGAATATCGGGGTACCCTCACCGAGCCCGGCCGCGAAAGCCCATATCGCAACCGCTCGGTCGAAGAGAACCTGGATTTGTTTGCGCGTATGCGCGCTGGTGAGTTCCCGGATGGTTCCCGCGTGCTGCGTGCCAAAATTGACATGGCATCACCCAACGTGCTCATGCGCGATCCGGTGATCTACCGCATCCTCCACGCAACACACCATCGCACCGGCGACAAGTGGTGCATCTACCCGATGTACGATTTTACCCATTGCCTCTCGGATTCAATAGAGGGCATTACGCATTCGCTTTGTACGCTAGAGTTTGAGAATAACCGCGAATTGTACGATTGGTTCCTCGACCAGCTAGGGGTGTATCACCCCCAGCAGATCGAATTCGCCCGACTCAATCTCACTTACACCGTGATGAGCAAACGCATCCTGAAGCAACTGGTGGATGGGGGTTACGTCCGTGGCTGGGATGACCCTCGCATGCCCACGCTCTCAGGACTTCGGAGGCGGGGCTATACTCCAGAAGCCATCCGCAGTTTCTGCGACACAATCGGCGTGGCTAGGACCAACAGCGTCGTTGATATTGAACTGCTTGAGCACCATGTGCGGGAGGATTTGAACAAGCGCGCTCCACGGGTGATGGCTGTGCTGCGCCCACTTCGATTGGTCATAGATAACTATCCAGAGGGTCAGGTGGAAGAGGTGGAGGCGGAGAACAACCCAGAAGACCCCTCCATGGGGACACGGAAGGTGCCATTCTCGCGCGTGCTCTATATCGAGCGCGATGACTTCCAAGAAAACCCACCAAAGGGGTGGTTCCGCTTGGCTCCGGGTCAGGAAGTGAGGCTGAAACATGCCTATTATGTGAAGTGCGTACAGGCCGTCAAAGATGAACGAACCGGCGAGGTGATCGAACTGCACTGCACCTATGACCCTGAATCTCGAGGCGGCTGGACGAGCGATGGCCGCAAAGTTAAGGGAACATTGCATTGGGTTTCCGCTGCCCATGCACTGCAGGCTGAGGTGCGCCTATACGATCGCCTTTTCACAGTACCCAACCCGCTTGACCAAGGGGATAATTTCCTGAACTATGTGAATCCGAATTCGTTAGAGGTCTTGACCGAGTGCCGGGTTGAACCTAGTCTGGCAAACGCTCAACCTGGAAACCACTATCAATTCCTTAGGCAGGGGTATTTCTGTGTTGACCCCGATTCATCGGACGGAAAGCTTGTCTTCAATCGGACGGTTTCGCTGCGCGACACATGGGCCAAGATGCAGAGGGCTCAACAATCAGAGTAGGCCCTTATTCTAGCTAGGATGGATATACGAATGGATGCGATCAAATTAGGCGCCTGGCGCGATGCTGCAGTGATTCTTCTCACGCTAGAAGCGATGGTGCTGGCTTTGTTACCAGGGCTACTGCTGTATCGGAGCCGGCCGGCTTTGCGAGAGTTATACCTGCGGTTGCCAACATGGCTGTTCAAAACCCGGCTGATAGTGTGGAGGATTCAGCAGTTGACGCAGCGTGCAATGTATACAGTTGCTGCACCTTTTATTTGGATACGCAGCACAGCAGAAGGTGTAGGGCAAGCTTTGAGGCACCTGGGCTGGAGGTGATTTGCAATGGAAAATGATGAAAAGCGAACAGCCCTCTTAGGGGCTGTCTTGGGTGCTGTGTTTGGATCGATCTTTGCAGTGCTCTGTCGGCGTTGGGCACATCAGCGCCGGTCGCGCGGAGGAAAACCGATTCAGGCTAGGCAAATCGTGCGCTTTAGCTTGTCCCTCTTGCCCGTGGTGCGACAGTTTTTGAAACTGATTTCGTGATCATCCCGTGCTTAGGCTCTGGGTGACGCACGGACCCATTTGTATTGACAAGCCAATGCTTTGGCGTAAAATAGCGCCAAAGCCTGTTCGAAAAAGCTAAAATATCGAATATCCCCCTTCAGCGAAAGGATGGGACATGCATTGGAGTTGCATGCCATTTTCCTAGTTAAACCGAACGGTTGGGGGACCCTGACATCATGAGGACAAGGAGGCTAAAAACGTGTACCGCATTACTGCCAAGGAAGTGCTGGCGCCTGTAACAAAGTTGTTCAAAGTGCACGCCCCAGAAGTGGCACGCAAAGCCAAAGCAGGTCAGTTTGTTATCGTGCGCGTGGATGAAAAAGGGGAGCGCATCCCACTAACTATCGCCGACTATGACCGCGAATCTGGTGAAATAACGATCGTGTTCCAGGAAGTGGGCAAGACAACTAAACAGTTGGGCATGATGGATGTGGGTGATGAGCTAGCCAGCTTCACAGGCCCTCTAGGGCGACCAACGGAAATCGAACACTACGGTACTGTGATCTGCGTCGGTGGAGGAGTTGGAATAGCTCCTATCTATCCTATTGCACGCGCTCTGCGTGAGGCAAGCAACACGATCATCTCAATTATTGGCGCGCGCAATAAAGAGTTGCTCTTCTGGGAAGAGAAGATGCGTTCTGTGAGCGACGAACTCATTGTCTGCACCGATGATGGTAGCTATGCACGCAAAGCACTGGTAACAGAACCTCTAAAGGAGGTCCTAGAATCGGGGCGCAAGATAGATATCGTCTGGGCTATTGGCCCGGCGATTATGATGAAATTCTGTTCTTTGACGACCAAACCCTTTGGAGTCAAGACCATTGTCAGCCTGAATTCCATCATGGTAGATGGAACGGGGATGTGTGGTGCATGTCGGGTCGAGGTTGGAGGCAAGACTCGCTTTGTATGTGTTGACGGTCCGGAATTCGATGGGCAC
>JBMFPM010000143.1:4105-5680 GCA_049969135.1 Anaerolineae bacterium | reverse complement strand
GGTGCAATGAGCCATGCACGCCATATAGGAGGGGCAATAGCGTAATAAGCAGCAGCAAGGGCGTCAAAGCCGCATAGCTCCAAGCACTCCAGCGAGCTATCGCATGAGGTAGGGCAAGGAGAGAAGTCTCCAAGAACAGAAAAGCCCCGATAGCCAGCCCGCCCAGCAAGCCAAGCCCCGCCAGCGGTGTTTCCTTTCGTGGGAGACGGTGCGTGAAAAAGCTCAAAAAGAAAAGCGCTCCAGAAAGCAACCCTTGCACGGGCAACCACCATGCTTGGAGCGTAATATCAAAGGTGTGCCCAGCAGCCCGCAGCACTTGGTCAATAGCAAGCGCAACAAGCCATGCCCACGGGAAAATACCGGGATTCTCTTGGAGTAGAGAAACGGTGTGCAAACCACCTGCAGCGACAATCAATAAGGAAGCAGCAAGCCGGATTTGTGGATCATCCAATGTCAAAGGAACCCGGGCCAGAAAGACTAGCCAAGCAGTGAACAGTGGGAGCCGCCTCGAGGGGGCACGTGCTACAAAAAGCGGGGCCAAAAAAGCCAGGAGCACCAATAAATTAGCTACTATGGCATAGGCTGTCAACGGGCCAGCAAAGATAGCATCGTAGATCACGCCAAATAGCACCGAGAAAAGCACCCGCACCGCCTGGATAAAGAAGAGGAAAATGGCTGTTGCTACCACCAAACGTATTAATGGTTGCTTTTCCATAGAGCCTCCTTGAATGGCAAAAGAAGGGCATTCCCTACTTGAATGAATATCCTCAGGAGTTCGCAGCGTGTGCAGCGATGAAGGCATAAGCGCGTGCCCACACTGCTTCTCGCTCGCTGTCCACCGTGATGGCATGGCCAGAGTTAGGCCACCAGACAATTTCTTTGTCCTCTGTTCCTAGGCTGTCGAAAAGGATTTGCGCGCTGTCTGGAGGAATGGTGCGGTCATAACGGCCCTGCATAATAAGCACCGGCACCCTCACTTGACCCAAACTGCTGCGCACTTCCTGCAGAAGGCGGTTTACCTGCTCACCAAAGACAAGCGGCACTTTGCGGTAGAAGGATAACCTCTGTCCCGCCTCGGGATCGGTCAAATCCAACTCGCCGCTGGAGTAATACCATTTGATAAAATGCTTGATAACAGGTAGCCACCTCAACCGCCAATCGCTCAGATAAGCGGGCGCAGCCATAACAATAGCCCCTGCAATGGGATGGTGAGCAGCTAGATAAAGCGTGAGCAATCCACCCATGGATAACCCTGCGACAAAAACGCGCTCACATTGCTCTTGCAGCCGGTACAATCCCTCCTCTGCCGAAGCCACCAGATCTTGCCAGCTAGTTTTGGCAAGGTCCTCGGGAGTGGTCCCATGGCCAGCCAGACGCACGCCAAGCACCGTCAATCCCTTGGCAGCCAGGTATTCCCCCATAGGGCGCATTTCTGGCGGGCTACCTGTGCCGCCATGGATGAGAAGGCATCCAACCGGGCCACCTTTGAAGAAAAATGGATTCAAATCTAGCAACATTATGCACTAGCCCCCCCGATGCATTGCATCGAGCTGTTCTCTGAGCGCCGCCACCTGC
>JBMFPM010000143.1:0-4095 GCA_049969135.1 Anaerolineae bacterium | reverse complement strand
AAGCCAGAACACCCCCAATGCGGCAAGCGGCAACAGGCTCATCCCCAGGCGAATACCCATGCTGACGGATGGCGGTTGGCTTGTCAACGTGGCATTGTAACCGCTTAGACTCAGCACCAAGCTGCTAGAGCCCCCAATCAGCACCATCACCAGCCGTTCGATGAAGGCATTCACTCCAAAGTAGCTCCCTTCCCGACGCTGTCCGGTACGCAACTCATCCTCGTCTATGACATCGCTGAGCACAATATCCCGCACCAGCGTGATACCTGAGTTAGCTGCGCCAACGAGCAATATCATGATGAGCGCCTGAAACAGATTGGCTACAACCAAGACCAAGAGCATGAAGACAACGAAGAGAGTAACAGCAAGGGCGAGCGTATTCCTAGAGCCCAAGCGCAGCGCAACCTTCCTCCAAAGTGGATACAAGCCTATCGAGGTAGCAAACATCCCGAGAAAGATAAAGCTCATCTGCTCTTCTGGAGCATGGAGCACGTACTTGGTGAAGAATGGTACCATCGCCGAGAGCCAGCTCCAAATGTAACAGATCATCAGATTAGCGCCGACAAAAGCTAGGAACGAACGGTTAACGAGAGTTTGCTTCAGAGCATCCACAAATGGCAACGCTTCCTCTGCACTGCTCTTCTTGCGCTCCCTGCTGCCCAAAAGAGAGAAGCCGAAAGCACTGGCTCCAATAAAGCCCAAAACTAACCCAGCCGCCCTCCATCCACCAAGATCGCCAAATTGCTTAGAAAATGAACCGACCAAAACCGGCATGATTGCTACCCCCAATGCCGTGCCGATCATGGCGGCCACTTGGCGGTAAATGGATACCTCCGTCCTTTCTCCCAGGTCCTCAAAAGCCTCCGGGAAAAGAGCCGTGTACGTAACGCTCACTGCCGTATACACTAGATCAAAGAGAGCGATAACCAGGGCAAAGTAGAGGAAAATGCCCGTATGGGATGGGTTTGCGAGAGGGCGACCTCCAAGCGGCGGAGACCATACCAGGAAAAAGAAGAGAAAAGTGAGAGGCGTACCCAAAGCAATGTAAGGAATGCGCCGTCCCCAACGGGTACGCGTGCGATCCGAGATTAATCCAATCAACGGATCATTGATCGCATTCCATACGCCATAAGAGATCGCAAAAGCCAGGCTGACCAATCGTGGAGCAAGATGCACTACATCGGTATAGAAAAAGATGAGGAACGTCTGCACTGTGTTGAAGAAAAGCGCCTGTCCCAGGTTACCAATACCGTACGCTATTTTTGCAAATCGGCTCTTCATAGCAAATACTCCTTTCAGAGTTAAAGTATACGGGATAGGCAATGCTTATTTATCTTCCTCTACCACCTCCAATCCAGCAAGTCTTGCTGCAGCGATAAATTCTTTTCTCCAATCACCCACAAAGCTCACCCTATGCCAGCCGAAGGTCATCCAGTCATAATTCTCGAGGATCCTTTCCGCATCGCTTTCCACCAACACTTTAGTGACACAGCCTTTTTCATCCGCGACCTGGCCAAGGATCCTACCATGGCGCAATGCGAGTTTCTTCTCCAACATACTGATCTTGATCGTGGTGAGACCTTCCCCTGCTGGAAACCTCACCCTGGGCACTGCCCCAATGAAGTGAGATTCACCGTGATGAACGATGTCAAGCTCTGCAGGCGGCCCACCGGGCCCATAAAGTTTGGTGGCAGCCATACAATGGAGGTAGATAACCCGTTTGTGGGCCAAATCCAGGCAGTGGTTCGAGACAAACCCAGGTCGGCCAAACAAGGAACAGCCCAACAACGCGCTGAGATTGGAATCCAGATCCGACTCGCAGGTAGCGGTAAAGCTATCATTCAGCAGTTGCGAAAAAGCCAAACAAGGGAAAGCAGGCAGATACCCGGCAATCAGCAAGGTACCACAGTCAGGGGTAATGGAGATGGCGTCCATTTCTTCGATAAGCCTTTTTATCGCAAGATACAGCCTGGCTGCATTGAGGATAGCCTGTCGCGTGGATTCGACCCCCTTGGCTTCTCTAATCCATCTCTCCGCTACTTCCCCTGCCTCTTGCTCACCCACTTTTTCATAATGTGCAGAGATTTCTTGCGGATCCCTCTTCACCAGCTCCAAGCCGAAAACTTCCTGCATGTGCTTTCGATACTTCTCCTCATCCCTGCGCCACTGATGCGCTTGGTCCGCCCCCTCCAAATCAAGGTAAGAGCCCCCTTCGTCTGAACTCATCTGCCCCATCACTGTCGTCAGGTATTCTACCTGCTCCTGTGCCATGCACGCCAAGTCAGGGGCTGCCAATTCCATCACCCCTTGCAAATGGATCGCTATCTCATCTGGGGCATAGATAAGGACCTTCTTGCCCTTGAGACGAAGCAATGCTTGCATGATCTGGAGCGCCCACTCGACATCCTCGAAATCCGGTGAGGAGACCGGAAGCACGCGCAATGCTTTGCCTTTGACACGCTCGTAGGTCTTGATGAAGGTGTGGTCTCCTCCATAGATAGAATTGGCCAGAATTGATGGTTTCCCAACCTGCAGGAACTCTTCCCCTGCCTGTACAATCCCCGGATCGCCATAATGGCCTATGGCATAAAGAAAAAGGCCATCGGCCTGTTCTATTTCCCGCTTGACCTTTTCCACTTCAGTCGCTTCGTATTTCGTGATGATGTCCCCACCAGTGAATTGTACATCGGGGAACCTCTTCGCCAATCTTTCCAGCACCATGTCTCTGACTGGTTCATTCTGAAACCCCAGATAAGGCCACCCTGCTTCCCAGTTCGGCTTGCTAATGAAAACGGTACGGATATTCATTTCTGCACCTCCTCGCATACCTCACTCACCCAGAGAAAAGCCACCATCCTCATGGACAAATGGTGGGCCCACAGCACCATTCATAGACGATGCGGGTAATAGCCCCGAACAGCATCCAGGCGACCCAACTGTGCCCCGCCCAGCCACAATTGCATGATCTTCCCATCGCGCCAGTATTTCTCAATGTGGTAATCATGTGCATACCCATAGGCTCCCATCAGCTCCATCGCCTTGTTAGCCACCATGACCGCCACTTCCGAGGCGTAAACTTTGGCTATGCTAGCGCGAGAGAGGTTCAGAACTGAATCCTGAGGGCCATAAATCTCAGGGTGATCGTACTTATAAGCCGCCTGCAGATAAAAGGCCCGCGCGGTTTCGATGCTTATAGCCATATCAGCCAACATGCAAGCAGCGACAGAATGCTCCCGAATTGACCGACCCGCCACCACCCGCTCACCAGTGAAGTCAAGGACGATCTCAAAAATGGCTTGGGCGTTGCCTACGGACATGGCTGCGCTCCCTAAGCGGCCAATGATGAGGTTTTGGTGAAAAAGACGCGCATCCTGGCCTGGGCCAGCGGCACGAAAATCCTGGGGGACACGCACATTGTCCAGGTAGATAGCACAGTTGCGATCCGCATGCAAGCCAGCCTTGCGTTCGAACGGGCCAAAGGAAAGACCGATAGCATCAGCCGGCACATAGATGAGAGCAATCCCTTCATCCCCCAGCTCCGGAGCAGTCGAACAGACGATCAAATAGGCGTCAGCCACGCCACTATTGGAAGCCCATAACTTCTGTCCGTTGAGCACCCATTCCTCCCCATCCAGACGGGCAGTGGTACGGATCATGCGGCCTTCCAAGGCTGGGTTCTCAATGTCGCACCCACCCCCACCGGCAGTACCTCCCGGCTCCGTCATCGCAAAGCAGCCCATACGTAGCTCTCCACTACAGAACTCTGGTCCGAAGCGCTCAAGCACCGTTTGATTTGCAGCCCAGATAGCGGGCATAAAGGGCCACAAGCTACAGGCAGCAGCTACCGCAATACCGCCATCACCTCGTGCCAACTCCTCCAAGCAGAGGCTAAAAGGTACCATCCTGGTCAGACCTGCTCCCCCATATCTCTCCGGCCAAATAGAAGCCTGGAAGCCAATGTCTGCCAGCCCTTGCAGGATCTTGCGCACCAGCACATGCTCCTCATCGTCATCTATCTGGAGGCGCACAGGCATAATCTGGGCTTCTACGTACGCACGAATGGCCTCACGCAGGAATAGGTCTCCTTCTTCAACC
>JBMFPM010000142.1:0-5691 GCA_049969135.1 Anaerolineae bacterium | reverse complement strand
CTATGATGCGTGAGCTGGAGGAAATCGTACGGCAAGTTTCGCCAAGCGAAGTTCTTCTGGTGGCAGATGCCATGACCGGCCTAGATGCCGTGCGCGTAGCCGAGGAATTCAACCGTCGCGTCCCATTGACTGGCCTGATCCTAACCAAGGTAGATGGGGACGCACGAGGCGGTGCGGCTCTTTCCATCCGTGCGGTTACCGGCGTGCCGATCATGTACCTGGGTGTGGGTGAAAAGGCCGATGCCCTGGAGCCTTTTCAACCTGAGCGGCTGGCTTCGCGCATCCTTGGCATGGGCGATGTGCTGACCCTTATCGAACGCGCGGAGGCTGCTTTTGACCAAGAGCAGGCGCGTAAGATGGAGCAAAAGCTGCGCACGGCTACCTTTGACTTGGAGGATTTCCTGGAGCAGATGCAGCAACTGAAAAAGATGGGGCCATTGCATCAGCTTCTGGAGATGATTCCAGGTTTCTCCAGCCTCAAAAACCAACTGCCGGAGGATTTGACGGAAAAGCAGATGAAACGTGCGGAAGCCATTATCCGCTCCATGACCCCAGAAGAGCGACGCGACCCGCGGATTATCAACGGCAGCCGCAAGCGTCGTATCGCGCGGGGTAGCGGCACTACGGTGTCCGAGGTCAACCAATTGCTCAACCAGTTTCGCCAGATGCAGCAGTTGATGAAGCAGATGAGCACAGGCCGTGGAATGGGAGGCCTACTGGGACGGTTCGGGCTGTGAGGCTTAGAATCGTTTCATGATTTTTGTCTAACTTCGTGTGCTTGACCATATGCCCGTTTATTGTTAGAATGTGTTTCTAAACGTTACAAGAATGGACTAGTAGCCAAAGATGAGAGAAGAATCCCTGGCTTTTGATAGCTTGGGTTTCCAATTTTACGCAACAAAGGAGGAAAGGTTTCTTGGCAGTTAGAATTCGTCTTCGCCGTACTGGTGCAAAGAAACAAGCTAGCTATCGCATTGTCGTAGCAGATTCACGTTCTCCACGGAATGGACGTTTTATTGAGATCATTGGTCACTATAATCCGCGCACTGAGCCGCCCACCGTTGAAGTGGACGAGGAGCGCGCTCGTTACTGGCTGTCGCAAGGTGCGCAGCCCAGCGACGCTGTAGCGCGTTTGTTGGAGAAAAAGGGGCTTGTTACGGGACGGAAACTGCGCGACAATGCGCCTGCTAAAACTGAGGACGCTGCTGAACCTGACGCAGAGGGAGGATAATCACTCGTGTCTGAAGGGCGGATGAAGGAACTCATCGAGTACATAGCCAAGTCCCTTGTTGATCATCCTGAAGAGGTACGGGTAGAGGAGATCGTTGGAGCGCGTTCCATCATTTATGAGTTACATGTCGCCCCGTCCGATATGGGCCGTGTGATTGGGAAGAATGGCCGTGTAGCCAACGCGATACGCAGCCTGTTGCGTGTCGCTTCTACGCGCGCTGGGAAGCGAGCTATTCTGGAGATTGTCGAATAGCAGAGATATTCTGCTTTATTCGGTTGTGCCTTTTGCCTGAATGCAATACGGCATGGGCGTAAGGGCAGTATGGAGCCGGCAGAAGAGTTATCTTGTCTGGGTCTAGCAGTTCTTCCCCGGCTATTGTACGTTTGACCAAGGGCAAAGCGCTCGCCCTTATTCCGATCCCCTTCACAAGCAGAGGTACATGGATACCAAGTATTGGGTAGGTTTCAATATCATCCCTGGGATTGGCCCGGCACGCCTGAAGAAGTTATTGGATTACTTTGGCAGTGCTGAACGAGCTTGGCATGCTTCTCCGCTGGATTTGGCGCGGGCAGGCCTAGATCGCAAGTCTCTCCAGAATCTGCTCGATACACGGGATAAGCTTGATCTGGATGCGGAGATGCGTCGGATTGAAGAGATAGGCGCCCGTGTGCTTACCTTGCAGGACGAAGGATACCCACGTCTGCTGCGCCAGATCAATCTACCGCCCCCAGTGTTGTATATCAAGGGCTCGTACACAACTGAGGACGAATGGGCCGTGGCGGTGGTCGGCACGCGTTACGCGAAGGCCTATGGCCGCGAAGTGACACGCTATTTGGCAGGCGAGCTCGCACGAAATCGCATCACGGTGATCAGTGGCTTGGCGCGTGGCATTGACTCGGAAGCACATCGTGCTGCCCTGGAAGCAGGGGGCCGCAGTATAGCTGTCCTGGGATGCGGCATAGACATTATCTATCCTTATGAGAATGCAAATTTGGCGCGCGAGATCGTTGCTTCAGGAGCGCTGATCACAGAGTATCCGCTGGGCACAAAGCCAGAGAAAAACAATTTTCCGCCCCGTAATCGTATTATTAGTGGCTTAGCTTTGGGCACGTTGATCACCCAGGCAGGAGAGGGCAGCGGTGCTTTGATCACGGCTTACTATGCACTGGAACAAGGACGTGAGGTCTTTGCTGTACCTGGCAGCATTTTCGACCATGGCTGTGGTGGCACGAACCGGCTTATCCAACAAGGGGAAGCCAAGTTGGTAACACGAGTGCAGGACATCCTGGAAGAGCTGAACTTGACCATGGTTAGCCAGCAGGCTGAGGTACGGGCAGTTGTACCGGAGAATGAGACGGAAGCCCTTGTCCTGCGGTATTTGTCAGAAGAGCCGATGCATGTGGATGAACTGGGGCGTGCTACTGGTTTGCCCATCGCTCAAGTCACCGGCACACTTGCCTTGATGGAACTCAAAGGGCTGGTACGCCAGACCGGGGGCATGCACTATATACTGGCTCATGAGAGCCGCGTTCCCTATACCGTGGAGTGATCTTTGGAGAACAGCGGGTTTCTGAGACTCAGGAAGGTCATGGAGCAAGTATGAGTAGCATTCCACTCCCCGTGTATGCCGTGATTTTGGCTGGTGGCGGCGGCACGCGTCTTTGGCCACTCAGCCGCATGAGGCAGCCCAAGCACCTCCTCGCCCTGAATGGCGATGATACAATGCTGGCTCAGACTTGTGCGCGTGTACGTCCGTTGATCCCGAATGACCACGTTATGGTCATCACGGTCGCCGAGCACGCACAAGCAGCGCGTGATCAATTACCGGACATCCCTGCTGCTAACTTTGTGGTAGAACCGGTAGGCCGTGGCACTGCACCCTGCATCGGTCTCATGGCCTTGCTCATCCACAAACGTGAGCCAGATGCCATTATGATTTCTTTACATGCTGATCACGTTGTGGAAGATGAGGAGCAATTTCGGCATGTACTGCAAGCCGCTGTGCAAGCTGCCCAGGACAATCACTTAGTGACTGTGGGCATTCAGCCCGCATACCCCGAAACAGGCTACGGTTATATTGAGCGCGGTGCCCCGCTTGGCCGTACTGCTGGTCAAGACGTATATCGCGTGGAGCGTTTCACCGAAAAGCCTGATTTAGAGACAGCCCGCTCCTTCGTGCAGAGCGGACACTTCTTTTGGAACAGTGGCATTTTCATTTGGAAAGTTTCCACAATCCTGGACGAAATCCGTCACTTGTTGCCCGAGTTGTACATGCAGTTAATGGAGATAGAGCCAGCATTGGATACGCCTTTGCAGGCCAAAGCCATTGAGCGCATCTGGCCTGCTGTGCGCGCTATATCTATTGATGTGGGCATCATGGAGCGAGCCCGTGATGTCGTGGTGATCCCTGCTGATTTTGGCTGGAGCGATGTAGGTTGCTGGAGTTCCATGGCCAACTTGTTGCCAGCGGACAGCGATGGGAATGTGGTTCAAGGGGAACATGTCATATTAGATTGTAGAGATACCTTTGTCTACAGTTCTGGCCGGCTTGTGGCGGTTCTGGGATTGGATGGCATGGTTGTTATTGATGCTGGCGATGCAGTACTCGTATGCCCTAAGGATCGTGCTCAGGATGTGAAAAAAGTGGTCGAAGAACTAAAGCGGCAGGGCAAAGGGCAATACCTCTGAGGCTGTACGGCCATATTTCCCCTTTCGTGTCTTTTTGCAAGCATAGTGGCGCTAGTAGGGAGAGTGCGGCTTGATCGCAGAGATTGTAACGATTGGTACGGAATTGCTGTTGGGTGAAATTGTGGACACCAATGCTGCCCACATTGCGCGACAATTAGCCACTATTGGCGTAGACCACTATTACACTACTACGGTAGGAGACAATGAGCAACGCATCGTAGCAGCATTGCAGAGCGCCTTGGCTCGCTCGGATGTAGTAATCACGACGGGCGGGTTAGGCCCTACGGTGGATGACGTTACCCGTGAAGCGGTGGCCCGTGTATGTGGCCGTGAACTGGTTTTTCACCCGGAATTGCTGGCTCAAATTGAAGCCTTCTTTCGCAAACGCGGCACAACAATGAGCCCTAATAACCGGAGGCAGGCGTATCTACCCGCTGGGGCCGTGGCGATCGAGAATCCAGTGGGCACTGCCCCTGCTTTTATTGTCGAGGTAGATCAAAAGGTGATCATCTGCTTGCCTGGCGTGCCTCATGAAATGGCTTATCTATTGCAGGAACGGGTGTTGCCTTATCTAAGCCAAAGGATGGGAGAAGGCGCGGTGATCCTATGTCGCTGGGTGCATACCGTGGGCATTGGCGAAAGCGCAGTGGACGAGGCGATTTCCGATCTGATGCATAGCAGTAATCCCACAGTGGGCACACGCGCGCATCCTGGGCAAACCGATGTGTGCATCACAGCTAAGGCGAAAACGCGGGCAGAAGCATTGCAATTGCTCGAACGCATGGAACAGCAGGTGCGTGAACGGCTGGGTTCTGTGGTCTATGGAGTGGATGAGGAGACGCTGTCGGGCGTTGTGGTCAACGCTCTACGTCAGCGGAAGCTCACGTTGGCTCTAGGCGAAACCACGACCGGTGGTTTGATCGCACGGAGGTTGTTAGAAGTAGATGGTGGTGAGCAAGTTCTAGCTGGTGTACGCATCGCCTTGGATGGTTGGCGGTTGATGAAGGAGTTGGGACTTGAACCTGCACTGAATGAGGATACGGTGTGCAGGGTAGCAAGTCTCCTACGCGAACAGTACGTTGCAGATTTGGGGTTGGCCGTTCTCGAGACGGAAGGCGAGACTCCCCTTCTGTATATTGCACTGGCTGCTCCTGATGGCGTGCATCTGCACCAGCGGCCGTCTCGAGGACGCTCTGATGTGGCTGTGATGTGGGCATTTCATTTCGCATTAGATGTGTTACGCCGATGGTTAATGAAATAGGTGAGCTTGTTTGAGCAAGCGCACGTTTCGCTTGACAGTTCAGTGCATTCAGTTTATAATGATATTGTCAGTTGCCCGCGTGGTGGAACTGGTATACACAGCAGGTTGAGGGCCTGTGCCCATTGGGCGTGGAGGTTCGAGTCCTCTCGCGGGCATATCGTCCGTTTTGCAACTTATTTCCTGGTTATTTGACTGAATTGGCAAAAAGTGATTTAGTAAATTACAGTCATTGGATGGCAGGAAGTTGTTTGGTGTTCGCTGGATTCCCCACTATGAAGCGAACCTCGTGTATAACAGCGAATCTGTGCTGATTGTGTTCAATCTTCATGTTGTGGTCACCCCAATGAGATAGCCGGAGTGTGTTAGATGGATTCAAAAGGGCTAAGCCCCGATGAAAACTCATTTCGGCCTGATGGGACGTTTTCAGCCTATGTCCGCTGCTGACTGCGTTTTGCGTTGCTGTTCTTTGCCATCTCCCACTCATAGCTAGGTGTAGACGTATACCAGAACC
>JBMFPM010000141.1:0-5712 GCA_049969135.1 Anaerolineae bacterium | reverse complement strand
AGTCTGGTGTGTACCCAATAATCCAGGCATCGCGGTAATCATCGGTAGTGCCTGTTTTGACTGCGGCTGGACGCGAGAGCTCTAACGGGCTGTTGCGCCCAAAAGTAGGTGTGCGCGCCTCGTTATCCGAGAGGATACTGGTGATGAGATAGGCATGGCGGGCATCCAAGATCTGCGCACCTGGCTCTTCGGAAGCCTGGAAAATCAGCCTGCCTTTGCTGTCCTCAATGCGCAGGATAGGCGTGGGCAGGACGCGATGCCCGCCATTGGCAAAAACAGCGTACGCCGTAGTCAATTCCAGCAAAGTCACATCACCACCACCGAGGGTCAGGGATAAACCATAATCTGCCCGGTTCAGCGAGGTGATGCCCAGGCGATGTGCCATCTCCAACATGCCAGGCAGGGTTACAAACTGCAAGGTCTTGACCGCAGGGATGTTGAGCGAACGGGCAAGTGCGTCGCGCACCAATACCGGGCCATGTTCTTTTTTGTCGTGGTTGTGCGGCACATAGGGCGGGTTGGCTCCGTCTGGGAACTCGGTTTTGATATCCATGATGAAGGTTGCTGCAGTCCAGCCGCGTTCAAAAGCGGCAACATAGGTGATGGGCTTGATGGCTGACCCGGGCTGGCGCAGTTGCAGTGCGACATTGACCTGCCCATCAATCTCCTCGTTGTAAAAGTCAGCACTGCCCACCATGGCTAGGATTTGTCCATTGCGTGGGTTCAGAGCAACGAGCGAGGCATTGGTCGCCTCCAATTCGGCAAGCGACTCGATCTTGTTGCGGATGATGCGCTCAGCCGCCTCCTGCATTTCCATGTCGAGCGTAGTATAGACGCGCAGCCCACCACGGTAGACTAGTTGAGTGCCGAATTGCGCCTCCAATTGTTCACGCACGTAGACGACGAAATGGGGGGCTTTCATCTCAATGCGCTGTGGTGCGAGATGCAATTCCTCCAGTTTTGCTTGCCTAGCTTCTTCTGCACTCAGGTAGCCACGCTTTACCATGAGGTCCAGCACAATCCCCTGCCGGACTTTGGCGGCCGCAAAGTTGGTATAGGGGTCATAAATGGCAGGCCCTTGCGGGATGCCCACGAGCAAAGCAGCCTCAGCCAGGGTCAGTTTTTCGACCGGCTTGTTGAAATAGACTTCGGCAGCCGTCCCGATGCCATAAGCCATGTTCCCGTAGTAGACCTGGTTCAGGTAGAGTTCCAGGATTTCGTCTTTGGTGTAACGACGTGTGATTTCAGCAGCGAGGATGGCTTCCTTGATCTTGCGCCGGAGCGTTACCTCAGGAGAGAGGAAGGTATTTTTGACCAATTGCTGCGTGATGGTGCTTGCGCCAGAGACAATGTCCCTTTCGCGCAGGTTCTGCCAGAGGGCACGTGCGATGCTCAGTGGATTGAAGCCTGGGTTGGCATAGAAAGTGGGGTCTTCAGTGGCGATCGTAGCCTGGCGCACATATAGGGGAATACGTGACAGGGGCACGAAGGTGCGGCGCCCCCCGCTGGGGTCAAAGATCTCATACAGCAACACCCCGTTGCGATCATAGATCTTGGTGCTCTCGAAGGTATTGGCACGGATGCTCAGTTCCTCGGCAGAGGGCAACTGCGCAGCAACGTAAGCATAGACGCCGGTAGCGAGCAGAGCCGCCACGCACAAGAGCAAACCCGCCACCAAGAGGACAATGAGCATCCCCTTGAGGAAAGCCTTGCGCCAGTCTTCACCCGAATAGGCGGCCCATGATCTGGATTTACCGTGGCTAGAACCGTTATATTTCATACAGAGCAATGGACTCCATGAGCAGTCGAATCACATGATAGACGCTTTCGCGATGATGCAAGTTCCTTCAATGCTGCACCGAGGGACATTATACCCCTGATGGGTGGTGGTAGCAAGTGGTGAGAACAAACAACACGCATGACGGCGAGCACGTATGGCAGGGATGGGGAATGTACAGCTTTTTGCAGTCCGTGCCATTGAGAGCTATTCTCTGCCTAGACTTGCCCGGAAGCGGATTCCAGGTTAGAATGATGCTGCATTTAGGCTCTTGGGTTTCGAGAAATCCCAAGGTCTAGGTTCGACATTGGAGGACAGACAACATGGACGCCATGGAAGCTATTCTGACCCGCAGGAGCATCCGCAAGTATACGGCACAGCCGGTGCCTGATGAGGTGATCAAGGAATTGCTGCAGGCAGCGATGGCTGCGCCCTCAGCACGCAATCAGCAGGACTGGCATTTTGTCGTGGTGCGTAACCGCAAGGTGCTGGATGAGTTGGGCAAAGCGCATCCCTATGCTCCAGTGCAAGGTGCGCCGCTTGCGATCCTGGTCTGCGGCGATCTGCAGCGTGAGGTGAGCAAGGGTTTCTGGGTGCAGGATTGTGCTGCAGCGACGCAGAACCTGTTACTTGCCGCGCACGCCAAGGGGCTGGGGGCTGTCTGGTGCGGCTGCTATCCCCGTGAGGAGCGCGTCTCAGCTTTGCGAAAAACGCTGGGTTTGCCAGAGCATATGGTGCCGCTGGCACTGGTGGTCATTGGCTACCCGGCTGAGAAGAAGAGCCGCGAGGATCGCTACGACCCGGCAAAGGTGCGGTTCATTGACTAGGATTCGGCGCCAAGATTGAGGCACCCGTATCCCGCGCGCCCACCGTGGGTGAGAAAGGACGCAATGCCTTTCTATGCTATCTAGATGGCTCCGTTTATTGCGCGACCGCAACTTTTTGCTGGTCTCCTCGGTCGTGCTGGGGTTTGCCCTGGGCAGGACAGCACGCCTGACGCAAAATCTCACGCTGCCAGCGTTGGCGGTGGCAATGACCGTCTCGGTGACGGAGGTGCAACTGCGCGACTTCCGCCCCTTGAGCAAGGTGGTGCAAGCGGCGCTGGCGGGCATTGTATTGACCTATCTGCTCAATGGGACAGCACTGCTGGCGCTAACGCGGCTATTGATGCCCGAGGCTGATGTATGGACCGGCATTGTGCTCTTGGCAGCCACTCCTCCGGGTGTAGCAGTCATCCCCTTCAGCTACTTGCTGGGTGGCGATATCCCCTTCGCGCTGGTCGGTTCGGTGGGAGTCTACCTGTCGGCAGTGCTGCTCATGCCCTTCATCGTTACCCTGTTTCTCGGTTCTGCCGTAGTGAGCCCGATGCGCTTGATCGTTATCCTTCTCCAGTTGCTGGTAATCCCAATTGTAGTGTCACGGCTGGTTGTGGCTAGCCCATTGAACGCTCCTATCAAGCGCTGGCGTGGCAGCATTGTCAACTGGGCTTTTGCCTTGGTCATTTTCACTGTCATTGGGCTCAATCGTGACCGTATCTTGCAGCAACCACAAATCCTCGTGTGGTTGCTCTTCATCGGCTTATGCACCAATTTTGGCCTAGGGTTTGTGCTGGAGTGGGTGCTGCAACGGATGGGCATTCAGCGTGGCCGGCGTCTCACCAGCGTCCTCATGGGTACGATCAAGAACACCAGCCTGACGGCTGCCACGGCACTGGCTCTGTTCAGCGAGCGAGCCTCTCTGCCCGCCGCTGTGGTCAGTGTAACCAATGTGCTCTATCTGGTGTGGCTCGGCGTGTGGTGGAGGAACGGAACACGGGACACGGAATACGAAACACGGAAAACTGAGGCGTAAAACGTGTTCCGTATTGCGTATTTCGTATTGCATGTTCTAGTTGGTGTTTATGTTTGACTTACGGCTTGTGCTTCGCTTTGTGTGAGGTATACCCGCGGCACACGCGGCAAGATAGCCGCAACGGTTTCATAGTTGTTGGTACCAACCCAGGCGCCAATTTCCTCTGCATTGATTTCCTCATCGCCTTGGCGACCTAAGATCACCACTTCGTCATTCAGTTGGACATCTGGTATATTGCTCACATCGACCATAAATTGGTCCATACAGACGCGGCCGATGATAGGGACGCGCTGGCCATGGATAAGCACCATGCCTTTGTTGGATAAGCTTCGGCGGTAGCCATCGCCATAGCCAATGGGCACCAGTGCCACGGGAGTTGGTTTTGAGGTGATATAGGTGCGGTTGTAGCTGATGCTGGAGCCAGCCGGGAGGGTGCGGACCCGCGCTACGCGTGCCTTGATGCTCATGGCAGGACGTAGAGGAACTACCATCTTCACTTCCGGCGAGGGACGCAAGCCGTAGATCGTAATGCCACAGCGCACCATGTCCAGGTGCGTCTCCGGCAGGCTCAGCGTAGCCGCGCTGTTGGCGACATGCTTGAGAGGGATGCGAATGCCTGCATCCTCTAGTTGGCGCAATACCTGGTTGTACACAGCAAACTGGTGATAGGTATAGGACTGGTCGGCTTCGTCGGCGGAGGCAAAATGTGTCCAGCAGCCTTCCAAGGTGAGGTTCGGTACGCTCAGCAGGGCGCGGGTGAAATCGAGCACTTCCTCAGGCAAGAGCCCAAAGCGGCCCAAGCCGGTATCCACTTTCACATGCACTGGCAAAGGAGGTGCATTCTGTGCTTTAACTGCAGCAGAGAGAGCGTACGCTAATTCGAGCGTGTTCACTGTGGGGGTGAGGCGGTGCCGGACAATATCTTCCGCTTGTCCGGTCGTAGCATAGCCCATCACTAGGATGGGAGCGATAACGCCGCCCCTTCGCAGTAGTATCCCTTCATCCACACGGGCGACAGCTAGGCGCGTTGCGCCGTTCTGCAACACTGTCTGCGCGACAGGCAAAGCGCCATGGCCATAGGCGTTTGCCTTGACTACTGCTGCCAGTTCGGCATGCTCACCTACGTGCTTTTTCAACTGGCGTGTATTATAGGCGATGGCATCCAGGTCAATTTCAGCCCAGCAGACATGGTTGTGCACGGTGTATTTGCCTCCTGTCTACATGGAATGCTAGCAAAAAGTCATTCTCCTGCAAGCTATACACGCACAGGAAAATTATTATGAGAACTGGTGATTATCCTCCCAGATATGCTTCTTTGACCTTGGGATCGCGTACCAGTTCCTCGGTCGGGCCCTGGACTGTGATCGTGCCCGTCTCCAAAACGTAACCACGATGGGCTACCTGCAGGGCCATATGGGCATTTTGTTCTACCAGCAAGATGGTTGTCCCGGCACGGTTGATTTCCTGCAGGATACGGAAAATCTCCTGCACTAAGATAGGGGCCAGACCCATCGAGGGTTCATCCAGCAGCATTAACCGACCACGGGTCATCAACGCACGACCCACAGCTAGCATCTGTTGTTCACCGCCGGAAAGAGTCCCGGCAATCTGGTTCTTGCGTTCTTCCAGGCGGGGGAAGAGGTCAAATACACGCCGGTAATCTTTGGCAATTTGCTCTTTATCTTTCCGTGCGTAGGTGGCTAGCTTGAGATTCTCCATCACAGTCAGGTTGCCAAAGATGCCACGCCCTTCCGGGGCATGGGAAATGCCCAATTCGACGATGCGGTGCGGGGGATAGGCGCGCAAATCCTGGCCATCAAAGATGATCTTACCGCTCTCGATGGGGATCAAGCCAGAGATCGCGCGCAAGGTTGTGGATTTACCTGCGCCATTTGCACCAATAAGAGTTACGATCTCGCCTCGGTAAACGTCGAAGGAAATACCATGCAAGGCTTTGATGTTGCCATACGAGACGAAGAGGTTTTGGACGGACAGGAAAGGTGTGTCGGTAGTCATCGTTCTGTCCCCTTTCCAAGATAGGCTTCCAACACCCGGGGGTTACTTTGGATTTCCTTTGGATTGCC
>JBMFPM010000140.1:0-5772 GCA_049969135.1 Anaerolineae bacterium | reverse complement strand
GTGCTGGCTTGTGCTCTGATCCTCTTTGAATTGCGCCCCAATATCCAGCGCTTGTGCAAAGGTTCGGAGCGCCGTGTAGAGCATTACTAGGCTTTCGAAGAACGGGGCTAAATCAGTATTTTACTGAGGAATTGCCGCGTCCGCTCTTCCTTGCAGGCAGCTAGGGACAAGCCTTCTGGCGTCGTCTCTTCGATGATGCGCCCTTCACACATGAAGAAGATGCGCTTGGCAGCCGCTTTGACAAACCCCATTTCATGTGAGACCACCACCATGGTCATGCCTTCTCTGGCCAGGTCTAGCATCACGTCCAACACTTCTTTGATCATCTCGGGGTCAAGCGCCGAAGTCGGCTCATCGAACAGCATGATTTTGGGTTGCATAGCCAACGCCCGTGCAATAGCCACTCGTTGCTGTTGCCCGCCTGAAAGCTGTGCGGGATAGGCATTGGCCTTGTCTGGTATACCCACCTTGGCTAAGAGTTGATGGGCAATCTCTTCAGCTTCCTTTTGTGGTCTCTTGCGCACAACACGCTGTGCTAGTGTGATGTTCTCCAGAGCTGTCAGGTGGGGGAAGAGATTGAACAACTGAAAGACCATGCCCACCTCAGCCCGCACCTTGTCAATATTTTTGGCTTCAGTGAGCGGGATACCGTCTACAACGATCCGTCCGCTATCTACGGACTCTAGATGGTTGATGCAACGAAGCAAGGTGGACTTGCCGGATCCACTGGGGCCAATGATCACGACCACCTCACCACGCTTCACGGTCAGGCTGACATCGTCCAGAGCAACCACACGCCCAAAACGCTTACTTACATGTTCAATCTCGATAATATTATCGGACAAAGCTCGTCTTCCTCTCTAGATAGGCTACAATGCGAGAGAAAAACAGGGTCATTACCAAGTATAGCAGCGCGACCATCATCCACGTCTCAAGAGCCATGAAAGTGCTCGCCATAAATTCGCGCCCCCTACGTGTCATATCAGCCACAGCTACGACAGAGACCAACGAGGAATCTTTCAGCAGTGCCACAAACTCATTGCCAACTGGCGGCAAGATAACACGCACTGCCTGAGGCAAAATGACATAACGCATGGCCTGAAAATAACTCATGCCCAACGAACGCGCCGCTTCCATCTGGCCTTTGGGGATGGACTCAATACCCGCACGAAAGATCTCCGACATGTACGCGCCATAACAGATAGTCAAGCCAGCTACGGCAGCGCCAAATGGATTCAGTTTGATGTTAATCAACTGATTGGCCAGACTGGGCAAAACACCTAGCAGCTTTACGCCAATATCCCGCAACAAGATCGGCGATGCATAGTAAATGAACAAAAGCTGCACCAGGAGCGGGATGCCACGGATAATCTCAACATATATAGAAGCGATTCCTTTGATGAGGGGATTCTTTGCTATACGGCCCAAACCTCCTATCAGCCCTACCAACAAGATGAATAAAAAAGAGAGTACCGTAATGCTCATTGTTACACGAATACCGTCTTGCAGAAAGACAAAAATACGCCCATAAGGGTCAGGCCGGTAGGCAATCAAGAGCACGGTAATGAAAACTACAGACACAAAGAGCAGCCACCAACGATCAATACGTCGCCACAGCGGCTTGATCTCTTCAGTAATAAGACTTGTGCGCTCAACACGAACCTTATCGGATGTCATGACAAAAACCCCTTCATCCTGGAGTGAATGCTATTTTTAGGTAGCTTCCCATTGTCAACTAAACTTTACATGCGCAGGCGAGGATCTAAGGCATCTCGCAAGCCATCACCTAAAAGATTGAAACCCAAAACAGTGAGCATTATCGCCAAGCCAGGAAAGATGATGATGTGAGGGGCAGTGAACATGGAGAAACGGCCCTCCCCCAACATAGCTCCCCATTCCGGCGTGGGTGGCTGAGCTCCCAGCCCAAGGAAGCTGAGACCGGCTGCATCTAGAATAGCTGTGGCGATGCCTAACGTGCCTTGGACAATAATAGGGGTGATAGAGTTGGGTAGGATGTTGCGAAAGAGTATACGGCTGTGAGTTACACCAATTGCTCGCGCAGCGAGAATGTAATCCTGCGCTTTGACGGATAGCACTTGAGAGCGAACCAGACGAGCGTAGGTTGGGGTAGAAACTAGGGCAATGGCAATCAACATATTCATCAGGCCGGGCCCCAGGATAGCCACAATCGCGATAGCCAGTAGCATGGCGGGAAAAGCCAGCGCAATATCCATAATGCGCATGATCAGGTTATCTGCCCACCCTCCCAAGTAGCCAGATACAAGGCCCAGCAAAGTACCGAGGATAATGGCCAGACTGATCGAAAGCACTCCTACGCGCAAAGAGAGTTGAGCACCAAATACAATGCGGCTCAAGATGTCCCGCCCCAAATCATCCAACCCAAAAGGATACTGCCGTGAAGGCGGCTGGCGACGTAAGACTAGCCTTTGCTCCAACGGATCGTATGGGGCAATGAGAGGAGCGAATAGCGCGCAGAGCAGAAAAACGCCCAGGATAACCATACCTACAATAGCCAATTTGTTGCGCAACAAGCGGCGTAGTGCGTCCCGCCACAAACTGGTCGGAGCTCGTTTTTCTAGCTGGAAGGTAGACCTTATTTCTTTCAGGCTTGCTAAGCTCATCTGTACCTTCTCAATAAAACTTGATGAGTGCCAGGGACACAGTATAATATCCTATTCATAACGGATACGAGGGTCAAGGTAAGCATAAGATATATCCACCAAGAGATTGATAAATACGAACAACAACGCAGTAACCATGACGCCGCCCTGCACAGCCGGATAATCCCGTGCGAGGACACGGTCCACGATCAGACGCCCCATACCTGGCCAGGAGAAAATGGTCTCGGTTAGAATAGCGCCGCTTAACAGGCCACCTAGCAGGAGGCCAATAACGGTGATAATCGGTAGGAATGCATTCTTCAGAGCATGGACTAGGATAACCACTCGTTCTGGCAATCCCTTCGCCCGAGCAGTGCGGATATAGTCCTGACCGAGGACTTCGAGCAAACTACTACGGGTCATGCGTGCGATGTTCGCCATGGGAATAGTTCCCAGAGCCAGGGAGGGGAGGATAAGATGCTTCAGAGCATCTATGAAAGCTTCTGGGTTGCCGGTGACCAGGGCAGTAAAAATATAAAAGTTCGAAAGGAAATCACTGAGCGCAATGATCTTGTCACCAAAGGAACCGGTAAAGACAGCGCGTAGGTTGTAGACCTCCGTAATCGTGGGCAATTCCACCCCTACTGTCAAGCGTGCCGAGGGAGGAAGCACATGAAGCCGGAAACCAAAGATGTAGCTTAAGACAAGGCCAAGCCAAAAGACCGGCATAGAAACGCCGATCAGACTGCCAACCATGGTAACCAAGTCAAAGAATGAATTGTGGCGATAGGCTGCAAGGATACCAGCGGGAATGCCGATCAAACAAGCCACAAACATGGCACCAAAGGTCAGTTCTACCGTAGCCGGCAGCCGCTGGGCCAACTCCTCCGTGACCAGAAAATTAGTACGCACGGAGCGCCCGAAGTCGCCCCGCGCAATTTTGCCTAAATAGCGCAAGTATTGAATGGGAATTGGATCATCAAGGCCATAGGCTTTGCGAAAACGCGCTACCTTCTCGTCCGTAGCATGTTCTCCCAGCATAACATCGGCTGGGGTGCCAGGCACAAGGTGCATCATAGCAAACGTGATGATTGAAATCCCCAACAAAACAAAAACTAACAGTATCAAACGCTGGACAATATAGCGAGTCAATGTCTATCCCCTTGTCAGGCTACAGTGCAGGGAATTGTTCTCCCTGCACTGTAGGTTGGATTTGGTCAGGGATGATTTATTCTCCCTTGAATCCGCCGAAGAAGTCGGCAAAGTAGACATACTCGTTGGTGTGGGCGGTGTTGCGATAGGGGTGGTTCGGATCCCAGGCCCGCTCGATATTAAAGACCACCGCATCGGCATTAAAGTCCGTGCCATCATGGAACTTGATGCCTTTCTTGAGCTTGATCGTCCACACCAAACCATCGGCGGATACTTCAGGCATCCCATCCGCTAGCTTGGGCTCGATTTCCGTCGAACCGGGCTTCCGGGCATACAAGCCCTCAAAGATTTGGTTGGTGACCATAAAGGATTCGCCATCGGTCTCATCCCAGGCATCCAGGCCCACCGCATCGCCAGCCCGACCCCAAATGAAGGTTCCAGTGGGCGTCTCGATATTCCACCAATACTCCAGATAGAAGGGGTCAGGAACAATACCCTTGACTTCCTTCTTGGCGGCGAAGGCGCCTGCGTTATGCATGATCGGTACGCCCAGAGCAATGTCGTGGATGCGCTGGTTGGCTTGCTTGTACAACTCGGTGCGCTTAGCAATGTCAGGCTCCGACCTGGCTTTGACCAGCAGGTCGTACAGTTCTTTGTCAGGCGGGCCCTTTGCCCAGCTATCGGTGGAGCCGCTGAAGAAGGTGAACAGGTTGTTGTCTGGATCGCCAAAATCAGACATCCAGCCCAGCATCCACAGGTCAGCTTCGTCATGGCGGATCTTGTACAGGTAAGTGCCCCAGTCATAGGTCACCAAGTGGCAGTTAATGCCAATCGCCTTAAGCTGGCTCTGGATAATCTCGGCGATCAGCTTAGCCTCGGGGAAGTAGGAGCGGCGCACCGGCAGGTACCACAAGTACAACTCGAAGCCATCGGGATAACCAGCCTTGGCCAGCAATTCCTTCGCCTTGGTGGGGTTGTACTCATAATCCACAATTTCATCGTTATAGCCCCACATGAGAGGCGGCAGGTATTCCTTCGCTGGTTGTCCGGTCTCGGGCGCAACCGCTTTGACAATAGCCTGCTTGTCGATCGCATGATTGATAGCCTGGCGCACTTCGAGCTTGTTGAAGGGCTCGCGGTCAGTGTTCATGCCCAGGTAGCCGATGGTGAAAGCCGGGCGTATGTACAGCGCCAGATTCGGATCTGCCTTGACCACGGGGATGTCATCAGGCCGGATGCTGTCGGCACCGTCAATCGTTCCTGCCTGCAGTTCCAGAAGCCGGGCGGTATCCTCTTTGATGACGCGGAAGACCATCTTCTGCAGTTTTGCTTTCTCACCCCAGTAGTCATCATTGCGCACGATAGTAATGGTGTCCTCGGGCTTCCATTCTACAAACTTCATGGGGCCCGTTCCCACCGGATTCCGGAAGCTCTCGTCCATGTACTTCATCACTGCGGCAGGGCTGACCATGGGCATCATGGCTGAAGCCAACTGTGCTAGGAACGGCGCATGGGGGCGATAGAATGTGAAGCGAACCGTATAGTCATCTACCTTCTCCACCGACTTTAGCACGCAATTCGGCTCAGGTGTTGGTGCGGGTGCAGCAGCCACTGCTGCTTTGATCCACTTCTCCTCGAGTTGGGCAATAATGCCCTTCTCCTTCACTGCCTTGAGGCCTCTGTTGATGGCTTCCAGAATCTCCGGGGCGTTCTTCTTCACCGCGATGCCGTAGTACTCCTCGGTGAAGGGTTCGCCGACGCTCTTGATCTTGTCCGCGTATTTGCCCACATAGCCAGCCACCAATGGGTTATCGGCTACCACCGCATCAATCTGGCCATTGATGAGATCCAGGAAAGCCTGGTCAATAGTGTCGTAATTCTTGAGCGTGGCACCAGCGATTTTCTCCACTTCCATGGCGCCGGTCGTACCAAGCTGCGCTCCTACTACCTTGCCTGCCAGATCTGCTGGACCTTTGATGCGCTCATCATCAATGCGCAC
>JBMFPM010000139.1:0-5844 GCA_049969135.1 Anaerolineae bacterium | reverse complement strand
CGCATTGCCAGCTATGCTTTGCTCGGAGCTTATGACTTCCTCCACATCTTCGAAGCACCCGATGCCATCACAGCAGCAAAAGTAGCTTTGCTGTCCAACGAATTCGGGGCTGGCAGCACCCAAACCTTAACCGCTATCCCCTTTGCCGAGTTTACCAAAATGATCGAAGAGCTGAAATAACGCAATGCATTGAAATGGCTCCCATGCCCAGAGATTTTGGGCATGGGAGCCAGAACTACTGGAGATCGCTCAATTTACGCGATTGTTGCACTAAATCTCATGCTCCGCTTCAGTGAGTGCCCGCTCAAAGATTTCCAGTCCTTCATCCACCAAATCGGCTGTGATATTCAGTGCGGGCATGAAGCGGACAGTGCTCATGCCACAACCCAGGATCAACAACCCCATCTGGAAGCATTTTTGCACCACGGCATCGCGCAACTCTACCGCAGGCTCTTTCGTATCCTTATCCTTTACCAACTCAACGCCAACCATCAAGCCTAAGCCACGCACATCGCCCATAGAGGGATGCCTGCCTTGCATGCTCTTGAGCCGTTCCAAGAACCTCTCGCCCATCCGGGCTGCATTTTGCATATAGCCCCCTTCAATGAGGCGTATGGTCGCCAGTGCTGCAGCACAGGAGAGGGGATTGCCTCCGAAAGTATTACCATGCGCTCCTGATGGCCAGGTCATTTGGCGTTTGCTTGCTACCATTGCCCCCAGAGGCATCCCTGAAGCAATGCCTTTTGCTATACAGACAATATCAGGCTCCACACCCCAGTGCTCGATAGCAAACATTTTCCCTGTACGGCCCATCCCGGCCTGTATCTCATCATCAACGAGCAAGATATCGTATTTATCCGTTAGCTCGCGCAGCCGTTGATGGTATAACGGCGGGGGAATCACATATCCGCCTTCGCCTTGAATAGGCTCGACAAAAATCGCCGCTACTTCTTCGGGAGAGACAAGCCTTCTGAAAAGCGTATCTTCAATGTACTTGACACAATAAACGTCACAGGAGGGATACTCCAAGTTGTATGCACAGCGGTAGCAATAGCCATAAGGGACATGTGTAACCCCTGGTACCAAGGGCGAAAATCCAGCTCGGTGCACATACTTGGACGCGGTCAAGGAGAGAGCACCCATACTACGCCCGTGGAACGCTCCGAGAAAAGCGATCATCCGTGTGCAACCTGTTGAATAGCGCGCCAGCTTGAACGCTGCTTCGACCGCCTCTGTACCCGAATTGGTAAAAAAGACCTGCTTTTGCTCGCGCCCGGGAACGATGGCATTGAGCTTCTCAGCCAACTCGATCTGCACCTTGTAGTAAAAATCGGTCCCGGACATATGGATGAATTTGTCCGCCTGGTCCTTGATCGCCTGCACCACTTCGGGATGACAATGGCCTGTAGCGTTGACCGCAATGCCAGCAGTAAAGTCAATAAACTGATTCCCATCTACATCCCACACAAGAGAGCCTCTGCCATGATCCATCACAAAGGGATACGACCGCGTATATGATGGAGAGATCACTTCCGCATCCCTTTTTACATACTGTTCAGCCAGAGGCCCGGGAATCTTCCGCTTCATTTCTACCATGGTTCACTATCCTCCTTGATATATTTATTTTTGTCAGGCCAGATGGTGTGCATGTCCGGCCTCAATTTGCCTCTAACATGTGAAGCAACCTGATTCGATACAACCAAGCAAACCATTATACCTTCCAAGCGCTCTATTTCAAAACGAATGGCAGCTTTGGGCGCAGTTCCACTTGAGGGCAAGCAGGGCATAAAGTGCGAAGGATGGCCATCAACGAATGGGGGACACGAATAAACGAATGCGCGGGTTTGACATTTTGGCTTCCTTCTGGTATAAATAGTTATAAAGAGAAGAGGTCTGGAGTTATCTTTCAAATTTTGGTATTCAGTTTCTTACTAAGAAGGAAATTGGCTCCACAATGCAGGTGTATAGTACGACTTGTTATGTGCTGAAGCTTGTCGCGCGCCAAAGGTCATTTTAAGCTGTTGAGTAAAATATGATGAGGCATAAGTATTGCCTCAGCGGATGATTTGTAGGGGATGAGGGGGTGGAAAATGATTTTTAAAGGGCGCGGAAAAATGGCTCTGGGCACGGTTGTTATTGTTCTTAGTGTCCTCCTGGTTTCTTGCTCAATGGTGCAGAGGACAAGCGGAGAAATCCTGATCGCCCTTAAGCCTGAAGCAATCACTTTATTGAAAGAACCTCAGAATCCGGACCCGGCGAATACAGGTATTTCCTCCTTAGATTCTCTCAACAAAAAATGGGATGTGCGCAAGATGATACCACTGTTTCCCAAAGTCCCTGCCGATGATGAAACTGCTACTCGTTATGGGTTAGCAGGGATTTACAAGCTGGTCGTGCCGGGGATAACCGATCTGGCGTCTATGGTTCAGGAATATCGAGCAAATCCGTATATCGAATACGCAGAGATTAATCAGCCGTATGAAGCCAAGTAGCTTTTCCAGGTTGTGAAAGGAGGGAGTGCTGATGAGCAGGCAAACCTTGTTAAGATTGGTGGGCATCGTGATGACCTTTTTCCTCTTTGCTCCCAATGTCCTCCTTAGTAGCGAAACAGCCTCCGTTAGTAATTTACAATTGGAAGGTTCTTTTGTGCCTAATGAGGTGCTTATTGGATTGCGACCAGAGTTCATAGCCCAGGTATCCGCTCGGGGATTTAAGCCAACGCGGACAGGCGTTGTTTCTCTTGACCGCCTGAATTCAAAGTATGCTGTTCAAAGAATCTCCCCTGTATTCACTAGTCTCAATTCGGCTGATCCCATTGCAATGAAGTTTGGCTTGGCAGGTGTATTCAAGTTAACTATCCCGATGGGAACCGATATTTTTGCGATGATTGCTGAATACCAGAGGGATCCAGCCATAATCTATGCTGAGCCCAACAGAATCTATGCGATAAGCGATTTCCCAAATGATCCTGATTTCACCAAGCAATGGGCATTGCACAATACTGGGCAAACTGGAGGCAGGCCAGACGCGGATATAGACGCACCGGAAGCATGGGATATTGAAAAAGGTAAACCGACCATATTGATCGCCATAGTAGATACTGGTGTGGATTACAATCACCCTGATCTTTCCGACGGTCGGGTGTGCACAGACATTGATAGGGATTTTGTCAATAATGACGATGATGCCATGGATGATCATGGCCATGGTACCTTCTGTGCAGGCATTGCTGCTGCAAATACTAATAATGCTCGCGGTATAGCTGGCGTATGCCAAGGGTGCCGTATTTTACCCGTTAAAGTACTCAACTCTGAAGGCAAAGGTACTGCCGAGACTGTTGCTCAAGGCATTCAATATGCTGCTCAGGTGGGCGCGCAGATCATCAGTATGAGCTTAGGCTATGAGTCTGATTGCGGGTGTTCCCAAACAATCGCTCGGGTTATCAACTACGCCTTTGAGCATGGGAGCCTATTGATTGCAGCTTCCGGTAATGACTATGACAAAAACCGCACAAGTTATCCAGCATCATCGCCACGAGTAATGGCTGTTGGCGCAACTGCTCATAACGACTCAGAGACCGATTTTTCCAACCGCGACAGCTAGCTCGATATCTTAGCACCGGGGTAAGATATCTATAGTCTTGATCTGAATGGCGGCTATGAAACTGCCGATGGAACTTCAGCGGCAACCCCTCATGTGTCAGGCGTAGCTGGATTAGTATGGTCGGCTCACCCTGAGTTGAGCAATTCCCAAGTGTGGTGGATCCTTTACCAATCAGCGGAAGACCTACCTAAAGCAGGGGGGGCGATCTTGTCAAACTTACCTGTGAGTGAAGCAGTAGAAAGGCCAAGTATTTCCAATTTGCCATTTCGGGTTTATCTCTCAAGCATCTCCAAGATGCGTAGTACTGCTGGACGGCTCAATGCGTATAGAGCTCTTACATATCCGATAGTAAGAGAAATGTTCGCACCCCAGGACACTTGCAGTAGCGAACCAGATTGTCCTCCGGGTTGCGGAGCCGAAGTGGCTTTGGCTGGAGAACCCACTGTCATTCAAGATTTGCGCCTCTTGCGTGCTTTTAGGGATCGAGTTCTATCATGCAGCCCTGTAGGTGAGCACTGGATCGCGCTTTACGAGCAGCACCGCACCGAGATAGCGTGGATTTTGGCGACGAATGCCCAATTGCGCAATAAAACGCGCATTACATTGAAGCAATGGCTCCCGCTTATCCAAGCACTGACTTTTCCGGATGCCGTCAAAAAGGCAATTTTGACCTCTGAACACCTTGATTCTGCAGAGGCAACTATTAGAGCACTGAGCACAATGGCTAGCCCTCAACTGCGAGCAGAGCTTGAAGAAGGACTTCAATTCCTAGACCAGGGCCAAAAGTTTACAGGCACGGATATTCGCGAGGTTTGGCGCAAATTGATTAGCGAATCTTAACCGATAGTTTGCCACTAGATGTTGCTGAGATACATTGCATCCTATAACGGGTTTGGAAACATAGCATGACTCTGGTTCCCTCAGCGAATTAGGAGCCGCGCAAAGCGACGCCACAGGCATGTTCGTATGAGGGATTAGGCAAAGTATTGCTAGCGATGTTTTTACCTATAACATTCTTACTTTGCATGTGACTTACTGCACTATACCGAGTCAACTTCGCAACACCTTGCGCCTGCTTGACTATGAAGAAACTCGTATCCGCAGGAAACCTGGCTTTGCTCCTCGCCATCGCGGTTACTTGCCTATGGACCTTTTGGGGCGTAACCGAGATGTTCCACGAGGGCTGGTACAGGCCCTGGGAGTGGCTGTTCTTCCTGCTGCCGGCAGGCGCCTGCCTTGCCCTCACGCTCGTGGCGCTGACCTGGCGGCGCTTGGGTGGCTGGCTGCTCATCATCACAGGCACGGGCTTCTATGCCTGGGTGATGTGGAGCATTGCCAGGCGCTTTGGGCTGAGCCTATCCGCCGCGTTGAGTTGGCTGCCCGTGAGCGGAGTCCTCGCTTTGGTCGGCTGCTTGTTCCTCCTCGGGGCGCGAGAGCGCCAGGCTATGGGAGCGCCACCTGACGCGCGCTGGTGGCGGCGCAACCTACACTACCTGCTTGCCGTTGGCGTGCCCCTGTTGCTCGGCTTGGGGGTGGCAGTTGAGCCAGCCGTGCGCGTGGCACAGCGCGTGGATGATGGCGATTACGGGGCACGGCTCATTGCGGGCAATGGCGTGGCGCTCCTTTGGGCGCCGCAAGGGCCAGGCTGGCAGAGCGGCGTTACCTGGAATGAGATCGCCCTGTATGGCTTGCCGCCGGTGGGCTTTGCGGGCAAGGCTGCAGGACATGCCGGGCAGTGCGATCGGGATTCCAGCGCCGGCTGTGCGGCTGCGGAGGAGATGCAGCACTACAACGTATGCCTCTACCTCAGTGCGGATGGCTCGCGCCTGGAAAGCACCCCACAGGGTTACTGGCGCATGCCTACCACGGATGAGGTGGTGCGTTCCTTGGTGTGGCATGGGGCCCATGCGGGCTGCCTCTGGAACGGCCAAAGCGGCAAGCAGCCGTGCGCTGTGAGGCCCGATAAGGAGACGCCGCTATGGAATCCGAGATCGCCGCTCATCTACCTGTGGACGGCGGATGAAGCGAATGCAGCGGAAGCCTATTATGTGACCTACTACGGCTCTGTGCTGAGGGCTGCGAAGTACGTCGGCTTGGGGAGCCAGGGGTATCGCTGCGTGCATCGCATGGATCTTAGCGCCGAGGGGTTGAGGGTTTTACCACCGAGTCCACAGAGGGCACAGAGAAGGTGATCCCTCTGTGGACTCGGTGTTCTCTGTGGTGAGATGGATAGCCCTTGGG
>JBMFPM010000138.1:0-5931 GCA_049969135.1 Anaerolineae bacterium | reverse complement strand
GTATGTCGTTCCGGTTAAGTGTGCTTCGGGAAGTTGGGGGGTTCAATCCGGCTTTCCGGACCAATGCCGAGGATGTGGATGTGAGCCTGCGGTTGAGGAGGGCAGGCTACCGGCTGCGCTACTTGCCGGATGCCAGAGTTTACCACCAGCGGACCGATGACGAAGCAAGCCTGAAGCGCGCGATGGCAGCATGGTATGGGGCGGCCTACAGGGCCAGATGGGTAAACAATGCCCAGACGTGGAAATTGTTTGCCGGGGGGCTGCGCCGCTTGGTCTTAGAATCTCTTTTTGATCTGGTGGTGGAGCGGGATAAGCAAATGGCACGGCTGAGCTGGCAAGTAGGGTGGATCAGGTTGAGCGCAATGTGGAAAGAAAGACGTGTGTTAAGGCAAAGGATTTTGGAAAAGACAGATTAATGAGTGCGGGACTCTCTTTTTTTGATTTCCTGTGGCTAGGGCGGGAGCAGTGGATGGGGTACTCCCATCCCCTCGCGCGGCTCTTCGTTCGCTGGTTGGGGCCTCTTGGGATTCACGCGCGGATACGGAATGCGCATATACTTCGTACCATCAAGGATCTCCCCCTGCCATCTGGAGCTCGTGTGTTGGACGCCGGCTGTGGATATGCGTATGCATCTTTTTGGTTGGCCCGCCACCGCACCAACTGGGAGATATGGGGTATCGACACAGATGTTAAGACCATTGAACAGAACCAGCAAATCGCTCATGCCCTGGGGCTTGGAAACCTCCACTTCAAGGTCGGAGATGTGGCGAAGATGAAATCTGCTACTCCCTCCGACCTGATCTTCAGCATTGATGTGCTAGAACATTTGGAGGATGATGTAGAGGCTTTATCAAACTGGCGGCAAGTCATAAGTGAGACCGGTTGGTTGGTACTCCACTTGCCGCTCCGTCACCAGTTGCAGAAGCGCATATTTCCCATTTTCAGGCAACACATTATCGCCGATCACGTTCGCAATGAGTACACCGCGGAGGAGATCGAGGCTAAACTGGCTCAGGCCGGTTTCACCGTTCGTTCGATGGCATACGGCTTCGGCATCTGGGGGGAGTTGGCGTTTGAGCTGAATTACCTATTTTGGTGGCGGTCATGGCTCAGGACGTCGCTCGCTCTTTTGACCTTTCCCCTAGTGATCCTTCTGGGATATGTAGATAGTTACTCCTCCCTGGATCGGGGAAATTCCCTCATCATCCAAGCTCGGCCTTCTACGATGTGAGAGCTCATATATGCGGGATCTCTCCGTTAAGCTCATACTGCTTGTGAATAGGTTAGTGCCTGCGACACCTGTGCATTTAGAGCTGGCAGAGGCCAAGCGCACGGTCCGAGCCTATCAACAGTGGGAGTACAGGGAGATAGAGCGTATCTATAAGGACTTTGAGCCGTATTGGGATCTGGAGGGGAAAACGGTTCTCGATATAGGCTGTGGGTTAGGCGGTAAGTTACTGTTTTATGCACAACAGGGCGCGAAGGAGGTGGTGGGTATAGACCTGAGGTCATTCAGTGCAGCATCGACGGGTCGGTTGGCCTCGGAACAGGGACACGGCGAGGTCATCCGCATAGCCGTGGCCGATGGAGCTGAGTTGCCTTTTGCCGACGACGCGTTTGATGTGGTGATCTCCATCAATGTCCTAGAACATGTCGCTGTTCCTTTGGCTGTGCTGAGAGAGTGCCGCCGGGTGTTGCGACCTGGTGGCCGTCTCTATCTCCATTTTCCGCCGTTCTACAGTCCTTGGGGACCCCACCTAGACGGATGGATCAACTTCCCATGGCCGCATCTCCTCTTCTCCGAGCGGAGTCTGGTTCGAGCGGCGGCTTTGGTGGAGGAGCAGGAGCGCCACAATGAGCGGTTTATTCCGCCGGCCCGGGTACATTGGGATAAGCTGGAGGGGTTTTATGAGTTAAACCGCCTGACTATTCATCGGTTCTCGAAGCTGGTAAGGGAAACCGATCTTCAGATATTGCAATGCCGTCTTCTTCCGTTCGGTCGCCACGTATTTAGACGGGGAGTGCTGGGGAAGTTCGTGCTGGCCTTGCTTCGGTCGGCGGCCCGGGCCCCTTTGCTCAATGAAGTGGTTGTGACTAAAATCGCAACTGTGATGACCAAGTAGAATGTTTTCGCTAACATATGCACCCATCCGAAGTCTGAAGGCCTTTCTTAGCCGTTATGGCAGAAGGGGGCTAACGATGGGCCTGATGCTGGGCACGTTCACCGTCTTGGGCTTTCTGATCGCACGAGATTGGAACACCCTCTGGCAGTTCCGATGGCATTTGAGACCTTCTCTGTTGATTCTTGCGCTGGGTTGTCACGCAGCTTCCCTGGCGGGGATTTTTATTGCCTGGAGACTGATTATGGCCCGTCTGGGAAGCCCGGTGGGAGCCAGGATCGATTTTCATATCTACTTTCTATCGGTTGCAGCCAGGAAGATACCATCGGCGATCTGGTATGCAGGCACGCGCCTCTTGCTGTACAGTCAAGAGGGGGTCAGAGCCTCTCTCGTTCTCAATGCTATTGCACTGGAGTTTGGCATCGCTGTCCTGACTGGAGGGTGGGTCTTTATCGCTTTTCAATCTTACTACGCTTTTATGGAGGATTACGCATGGGTTAGGTGGGGAGTGTCGCTTCTCACCGTGCTGTTGACGGGGCTGTTCCTGGTGCGACCGCGTCTGTTGGTCAGATGGATTCGGCGCGACAGGAGAAAACGTGAAGAACATTTCTCCCTGCTCCTGCCTAACTGGGGGGAGCTTTTGGCTTGCGCTCTAGTCTATTTCACCGCCTGGGTAGTAGGCGGAACTTCCTTTTACCTCACTATTCGCGCACTGATCCTTGACCCGGGGATTGATTGGATCAATGCTGTAGGGGTGGCAACTCTCTCCACCTTGGTTGTGCTGGTAGGTACTGTGCTGCCCGTTGGTATAGGGTTGAAGGAACTTGCGGCTGGCGTCCTGCTCAGCTTATGGTTGCCGATGCCCGTCGGGCTATCGGTTGCCGTGGTTTATCGTATCCTACAGGTACTCGATGAGGCACTTTGGGTGGGTGTTGCCTACTTTCTTCGTCCTAAAGCGTCAGAACAGGGATCTCACCCTAGATAATTCCAAGGAAGTATTGCATTAGTCCCTGTGAAGTGGTATTTTTATTATGAAACAACTACCAAAAAGGAGGTTCTTGTCATGAACATGAAGAAAAAGCTGGTTGCTCTTGCGATTGCCCTGCTGCTCTTGGTGGGGCTTACGCCTATGGCATTGGCGCAGTACACATATCCTTGGTACACCTCCTATATGATCCAGAACCTTGACACATCGAATCAGGCAAACGTCGTTGTGGCTTACTATGACTCCAGCGGGAATCATGTGGTGGGCGCCGACCGATCCCTCACGATCCCGCCTGGCGGGCAGGTCACGGTCGTGCAATATACGGATGATCCGTTGCTCAATGGCGTATACTCCGCCGTGGTCAGTTCGGATCGACCCGTTGCTGTCATTGTCAACCAGCAGACTGCTCCGCCTGGTCGTACCTACATGGCCTCTACACCGCCATTTGCTTCCTATACTGGCTTCGAGTCCGGCTCAACTCAGGTAACCCTGCCGGAGATTATGTATAACTGGTACGGGTACTATACGGAGTTCTTTGTCCAAACTGTGGGAGATGGTCAGGCCAACGTGCAGGTTACTTACTATCCTGGCCTGGCCGGAGCATCCGGCGTGACCGAAACTGCCAGTATCCCGCAGTATGCAAGCCGTAGGTTTAGCCAAAAGGAGAAGTCCTCTTTGGGAGCGCCGAGTGGCACCCATGCTGGGCGTTTCATCGGCTCGGCGGTGATTTCTTCTACCCAACCCGTAGTCGCGGTGGTGAATGAGCATAATGAGAGGGCACAGAAGCTATTCACCTATAATGGCTTCTCCTCTGGCGCCACGGATCTGGTTGCTCCGAGCATCCTGCGGGGTCACTACGGGTGGTACACCAGCCTCTCCATCGCCAACCCGAGCCTCTCTCAAACCGCCTATGTGACGATCACCTACTATGCAGATACAGTATATTCGTTGCCAGAGGGCTTGCGGGGGACCACGGTGGTAAAGACTTTCACTATTGCCCCTGGCAAATCACTTACCCGATATGACGGAACCGGCGCTTCCCCCACTATGGACCCGAGCCTGAGCGACCTGACCGCCTTCACCCGCTTCTTCGGCACCGCCCGCATTCGGTCCAACATCCCCGTGGTAGCCAAGGTCAACCAAGAGAACGACAGTGGTAACGCTGAAGCTTATAACTGCATTGATGCGAGCCAGGCTTCCAAGAAAGTGGTTGTGCCGCTGGTTCAGGCTGACTTCTACGGGTTCTACACTTCGTTGACAGTCCAGAATATGGTGGGCTTGACTGGCACGATCACCATCACTTACACGTCTGATGGCTCCTATAGCAATCCTACTAACACGTCCATCACAGTGGTTCGCAGCATCGGGCCATATAGTCAGTATAACTCCTGGGAGGGCGGTATCTCAACCACTGGTGATGTCCATAATAGTGGTAGGTTCACTCGGTTCAATGGCTCTGCCGTGATCGAATCAACTGTACCTATCGTAGCGATCGTAAACGAGGAAAAGCGTGGTTCCGGGGCTGACTACGGGTATAGCTTCAATGTAATTAATATCCCTACCCCATAGCGCCGAAGTAGGCATTTATGAGGCGAGAAGGTCATCAGTAATACTGATGACCTTCTCGCCTTTATTCTGGCTGGTGAATGGGTAACTTTAGGAGGGATGAACGATGTGGCGCTTTTTGTTTCTTGGAGTGCTTTGCCTTACGATGATAGGAGGAACTGTTGGTTGTGCCGGCAAGCCCGTGCCAACGGTCATCCCAATGGCTTCCCCTCCTCCAACAGAAGTGGTGTTCTCTTCACCTTTGGTCAGGCCGATTCCAAGTATCGTTGATCTGATCCTCTTCATCTCTTTCCGGGATGGGTATCCAAGTATATATGGCGTCTCTCCTGATGGTACAACGGTATTCCGTGTCTTGGAACTCCCCAAATCCTCCCAGGTGGTGGGGCACCTGGACTGGTCGGCTGCTAGAAAGCAGATAGCCTTCGCTTTGGTCCAGGAGACGCGCAGTGATGTCTACACGGCGGATCTGACGAGTTCTGCGCTTGTCAATGTCACTGCTGGGACTCCCAGTGGGGGTGTTGAGCCGCGATGGTCTCCTGATGGGACACGCCTGGCCTATGTGTGTGGGGAATACGAGCCGGATATCTGTGTTATCGGGGCCGAGGGTAGCGGTTACGCTCAACTGACGTTCCACCCTTCCCGGGACATCAATCCGTCGTGGTCTCCTGATGGCTCGGCGATAGCGTACCAAACCAGCCGCGGCGGGCTTTCCGACATATATGTGCTGAATCTTAAGGACCTGACGGAACGAGATCTGACCCAGGGGGTTTCCCAAAATGCTCAGCCCTCTTGGTCTCCAGATGGAAAAGCAATTCTTTTCCAATCTGACCGGGATGGATCGATGGACATTTTTGTCATCTCAGCAGAAGGTGACCAGATCACAAATTTAACAAACAACGGAGCTTTGGATGTTGATCCGCAATGGTCCCCCGATGGGGAATTCATAGCCTTCCGGTCAGACAGAGATGGAGAGTGGGATCTCTTTGTAATGAGGAGGGACGGAAGCGACCTCACAAATCTGACGGCAGGTTGGGGACCGGTTTTTACCTATACCTGGTCGCCCGATGGTCGCTATCTTGCCTTTGCCTCTGGGCATGCAGGCAACACAAATATTTATAAGGTCAACATCGAAAATGGTAAAGTCGTTCGGTTGACTCATCACGACGCCGAAGATATGGCACCTCTTTGGATTTCTTTAGAGTAGACGGCTTTGGTGCATAAATCGCTTTTTGCAAAGAATCATCCCTAAATCTGGCTGCT
>JBMFPM010000137.1:0-5941 GCA_049969135.1 Anaerolineae bacterium | reverse complement strand
TGCGGCACCATTGCCAAGATACTAGTTTAGTATAAGCATTTACAGGAATTATAACGCCTTGCCCTCAAAAAGCGAAACGTCTGTTGTCCTACTTTGACAAAAAACCTCTTTTATGATAAATTGTTAATAGTGTATTCTAGCTCAATCTACTCACGGCCGAGGAGTCAGCGAAATGAGTTCTTCCCCCCAAGAGTGGACAGAACGTCAGATATGTGAAGCTTTTAAACTCACTCGTGCGCAACTTCGGCGCTTGGTTATGGAAAAGATCATCCCACAGCCCCAATATACTTACACTGGGCAATACGTCTATACACAGCAGCACGTTGATTTCCTTCGAGAGTACATAAACCTACAAAAGTGGCAAAAACGTGTGCAAGCTGTGCGAAAGCGCTGGGAATTAGATCCCAATGATACTCGCCTTCAATCATGCTTATGCCAATTACTCTCTTTGCGAAGACTATTTGGTGAAGGCAAGGCACAAGGTTTAGACGAACTGCGACAATACGAAGCCCTTGAGCCTGAAACTATCAGATTGATTGTTAACGAGATGCAATGGCTACCAATAGAAGATGACTTATTTGTGCAGATAATCTGTCTCCTGTATGAAAAGGTGGCTTGCAAGCACTAAAAGGCAGATCCTTCGCATGTTTGAATCTGAAACTTCTAATCGTGCAATCCAAAAAATCTTATTAGACATTTTTGCTACTTCAACCCAATTGCCCATAGGCCTTTTTGATCTGGAAGATCATGCTTCCGTTTTTGGAAACGTGAGCTTGAGCCACTTCGAGCCATACTGCCAACTTGTTCACAAACTGCCAGGAGGCTCTAGACGTTGCGAGCGCGATGAATGGCATCGTGTTCGCAATGCGAAAAGGGAAGGCCTAACCTTGTGCCATGCAGGACTGTATAACTATGCAATGCCTATTCTTGTAGATGATGAACGAGTAGCAGTGCTCCTGTGTGGAGAAATGCGAATTGCTGATCCAGATTTCGACGAGCGCTCCTTGATGCGTCACGAGCAGTTCTTGCGTGATCAAAATGTTACAGGAATCACAGAGAAAGAATTGCGCATGGCATTTGCTAGCACCAAACGAATGCAATTGCCAGCCATAGAGAAAGACATCTTAGGCAACTTGCACAAGATAGTGAATTGGTACTATCGATTAACTAGCAGCCAGAGAGCTTTGGCTCGTGAAAAAGAGGATATAACTCATGAATTGCAGATAGGTTTGCAGGGATTGCTGGCAGAAGCAGAGAACCTGTACCTCGATATGCTCCGTGAGCGTGATGTTAAGAAAGAATACAAAGAAAGCGCAAGAGAAATATTGAATCGAACCATAGCACTAGATGCTATCATCCAACGCTTTGGGGATTTCCTAAAAAGTTATCGGTTTTCTCCGGTACCCTTGGCCAAGATCGTGCATGAGAGCCGTCGAGTCTACGAGGAGGAAGCAAGACAGCGAGGCATTAGCATCAAGATCAAGCTGGAACCGGTAAATGGGCGAGCCCCAGTGATAGAAGCCTCTTCTGAGCATCTCCAACAAGCAATGCACAATCTGGTGCACAATGCCATCAAGTATTCGTACACAGGTGCATTTGAGAGGCCCAGGTGGGTGCAAATCATGGGGCGCGATGTTGGGAGTTACTATGAACTGCGTATTCAGAACTTTGGAGTTGGAATTGATCCAGACGAGTACGACAAAATTTTTCAGGGTGGTTACCAAGGCCGTCGCACTCGTGCTGAGTACAGGCCTGGTGGCGGCCGGGGTCTGGCCTTAGTCAAAAGGATAATTGAGAGACATCATGGCGAAATATCAGTCAGCAGCGTAGATCAGAAATCAGCTTTTCTGACCACATTCACTGTACTATTACCTTACACTCAACCTTCTGAGGAGGAGTAGATGAATCCTAACCCACGAAAAATCATTGCATGGGTGGAGGATGACAGCCCAGTCATTGCACCAGTGGTTAGACCCCTGGAGCGGCAGGGATATCAGATACAGCGCTTTCTCACAATAAGGGAAGTGCTAGATAACCTAGATCGTTTGCGGGAGTGTGATCTTATCCTCCTGGATATTTTTGTCCCTAGTGGTGCGGTGGATGAAAACTATGGGCGTTACACGGGGCTAAAGCTACTGCAAAAACTAAGAAACCTGTATGGCATAAAGAAACCGGTAGTAGTACTGAGCGTGCTGACTGACCCCAAGATCTTGAAAGAATTGAAAAGACAAAACGTTGCAGCTACCCTAAGAAAACCAATGCTACCATCGCAATTGAAGGAGACTGTGGAGCGTGTGCTTGGCTCTGAACAAGTATAACACTGCTGAGGACATGTCTGTGACATAGCCAAAGAAAGGACAGCCAGATGAATCGGAGACGATGGTTTTCTGCGGCCCTAATGTTGATAATCGGTGTTCTTCTTTTATATTGGCTTAGACCTACTGCAACAAGTGACTTCTGGTATAGGGTGACATATATCGTAATCCCTGTCTCGATCGTTGCAGTGATTGTGGGGCTGCGACATTACATCTTCCATACTGTGAGAACAAATGAAATCGGCATTATTGAGCGGGCGGGTAGATTTCACAGCGTTGCCACTCCTGGACTAGTCCTGCTGATTCCCTTTTTGGAGAGCATTCGCATCTTCCCGACTACTGAACAGCGATATGAGTGTGACGAAAGGGATTTACTCACCCGTGATGGAGTAGCAATCTCTGTTAATATGGCAATCCACTACCAGCTACAAGAGCCGGTAAGCGAAACAGTGTTCCAAATCGCATATAGGCTACCAGCTTGGGAAATGGCGGTGCACAAACAGGCAATAGTTGCTCTGCATCAGCAGATTGGATCTATGACGAGCGATGAAGTAATGCAAACATGGCCCTACCTTGGTGAGAAGATCAAGGACAATCTGCAAATTACAACACAAGATTGGGGTGTGCATATCGCCGCTATCCAATTGTTTAACCTCAGGATACCAGAGAATCTCAGAAGAGCGTTAGAAGACTCTCGTCAAGCAGAAATTGAGGCAAAAACCGTCGAGTACCGCGCCGGAGGAGAAGCTGAGCGTCTTCGGCAGATCGCAGATAGCTTGAGAAACTGCACCTGGTTGGATGGAGTTCTGACAGAGCGCTACATACAAGCATTGGAAAGAATGTCTACAAATCCCGCGAGCCATATCGTTTTGCCCGTAGAGATCCTACGTGTATTGAAAGCACTGGGCGCAGATTCCACATTGCTAGCCAAAGCCAACGATGCAAACAGCGAAGCGACGGGCCGTTCAGGCCCTGATTTAGAATCTCTCACGTCAGAAGAGGTTTGATCAACTATACTTTTTGTAACGCTCTGCAGCACGTAGCGAATGCATTAAAAGCGATGCCTCTCCTTGCACTGTTGGACACGCGTCAAAAAAGCCAAAGGCAGTGGCGATCAACTTGATAGCAGTTGCATAACCACGTATGAATTCAATATCCGATTGCGCTCTTGCTAAGGCATTCCCTGCTTCCCCTACAGCTTCCAGGATATTACGGATATCATCCCTATGAAATATTTGGCGCTCCATTTCTCTGCCTCCGAACATATGTTCTACTCCATAGTATATCCATATCCTTGCTTCTTGTCAAATTGGACTGAGAATGTAGCGCCGCCATCGCACTCCTCGCACATTGTTGCACAACTGTCGGCGCCATAGAGATCAGTCAATAATCACATCTGTTCGCGACTAAGAAGAACAAGTGAGGAATATGGTAACAGGGCTATTCTTCATGCGAGGGCCTGTGTTTGTGAGTGGGCTGAAAAACGCCTAACCAGTAAGCATAATGATTAGAAAAGGCCTAAATTCAACAGTGTTGTTGCAGAATGAATGCTCGCCCCTTCATGTGTGTTAGTCAGTAGTCGCGGTGGTGAGCACCCACACAATCGCAATCCAGAGGCTGTATACCTCCACCGTCGTATAAGGTTCCTTGTTGGATACCCAAGTCACAGCTATAGCATTATCAAATCATGGCTTTTGTCCAGATAGTAGCCTGTGGTCAATCACCAATATGTACGGAGGTATCCGACTGGTACCTTCAAGTGATAAGCGCCAGAAGTATGGCGGCACTCCCCCTACATCCCCGTCCCAGTCGCCGCGCTGATGGCTGCCCCTAGCAGTGTCTGCCAGCCCATGCCGTAGGTAAAGACCATAGCAAATTGCACCAACTCTTCCTTCTGGCCGTTGAGTTTGTTGGCGTCAATCGCCCCGGGGAGCAGGACGATGCCCACGATGGCTGCAAATAGGATGGAGAGCACGTTCGGACGCCAGACCTGACCCGCACGATAGCTTTCGAGGAAGCTGCTGGCAATGTTGCCCAGCATGAGGGTAACGTATAAGGCTAGCTGCCGGCCCAAAGTCAGCTTGGGCACCTCCACGTCCTTCGCCACTCCCTCGCTTTCTGCCACCCCAAACTGCAATGGATTGAATACCCAGCCCGTCATGACTTTCCCCCTTTCGCATCAGTGGTGCTGCAATGTCAAGTATACTGGATAAAAGGTGAAATAACAAAACTCACAGCCACTCCTTGATGCGCTTGGCCGCTTCCCTGGTCATGCCCTTTACCGCAGCCAGTTCTTCCACGGAAGCCCCGCGAATTGCTTCCAGTGAGCCAAAATGCTTCAGCAGTGCCTGGCGGCGCTTCGGTCCCACCCCAGGTATCTCATCCAGCGTGGAAGCTAGTCCCCTTTGCTCGCGCAGCCGGCGATGGTAGCCAATGGCAAAGCGGTGTGCCTCATCGCGCACGCGCTGCAATAGATACAACGCTTCGGAGTCGCGCGGCAGCAGGATGGGATCAGGATGGCCTGGGACAAACACTTCCTCGCGCTGCTTAGCCAGGCTGATGGCGGGGATGTGCGCTACACCCATTTCGCTCATGACCTCTAGTACTGCGCTCAACTGCCCCTTCCCTCCATCCACGATCACCAGGTCGGGCATCACACCCCAACCGCCCTGCTCTTCCTCAGAAGCCAGCTTCTGCTCCGCAACCTGGCTCCTTGCCCTCTTGAACCGCCGCCGCAGCACCTCCTGCAGCATGGCATAGTCATCCGCTCCGCTTACCGTCTTGATACGGAAACGGCGGTACTCGCTCTTGCGCGGCACGCCCTTGACAAAGACCACCATACTGCCTGTAGCGGAGGTACCCTGAATGTTGGAGATGTCATAGCACTCGATGCGTGTCGGGGCTTGGGCTAGCTTCAGGTATTTCTGTAACTCATCGAGCGCGGTAACTTGCCGCGCTTGATCCGCCGCCCATTGCGCCCGCAGATGGGCAAGGGTCTCGGCAGCATTTTCGGCTGCCATCTGCACCAACTCGCGCCCTTTGCCACGGCGCGGCACACGGATTGCCACCCTCGTGCCGCGCTTTTGACGCAACCACTCCTCAATGATTTGCGCCTCCTCAATATCATGCTGCAGCAGGATGGTCGGAGGGATGTATGCCGCTTCATCGTAGAACTGCTTGACAAATGAGGTCATGATCTCCCGGTCATCCTCATCCTGCGTACCGGTGAGGATAAAGTACTCCCGCCCGATCAGCTTGCCGCCACGGATGAAGAAGGTTTGCACACAGGCCTGGCCATCCTCTCGCACAAAGGCGATCACATCCTCATCGCTGCGCGCTGCCGACACAATCTTTTGCCGCTCGACAACCTTTTGCAGCGCCTGAACCTGATCGCGCAGAACTGCGGCGCGTTCAAAATCCAGCGCTTCTGCAGCTTTCTGCATTTCCTGCTCTAGATCGTGGATAATGCGCTCTTGCTTGCCTTCCAAAAAGAGGATAATTTGTTCGACCAATGCCTGGTAATCCTCGCGCGAGATAGCCCCGATGCATGGCCCGGCACAGCGGCCGATGTGGTAGTACAGGCAAGCGCGTTGATCCTTGCCCGTGATCTCGCGTTTGCAGGTCAG
>JBMFPM010000136.1:0-6099 GCA_049969135.1 Anaerolineae bacterium | reverse complement strand
CTTATGTGAAGGAAATCGGCGAAATAGTTTATCAAGATTTGGATGCCCTCGGCGTGCGGCCTGTGTCCCATGGCTGTATCCGTTTGCCGCCTGAGGAAGCCAAATGGTTTTCTGAATGGGGGCCACAGGGAGCTCATGTGGTGATCTTGCCCCTTACGCGAAGGCCGTAATCACATGTTCTGGTTGTCTATTGCCCTCTTGCTGGCTTTGATCGGGGTTGGCTTGCTTTTCTATGCCCGCAGGCAGCAGCAAGCAGCCGGTTTGCCCGTAGGCGAGATCGTGTACGCAGATACTGGTGTCTGGGAGCGTTGTGAACGCCCATTGTTTTCACCGCGCTATCGCCTTACGGGGAAACCAGACTATTTGGTGCGGGAACATGGCTGGATTGTGCCTGTGGAAGTAAAGCCTGGTCGCCAAACCAGTGAACCATATGAGGAGGATATCTTGCAATTAGCAGCTTACTGTCTGCTCGTAGAGGAAGAGTACGGGAAACGCCCACCCTACGGTTATCTCAAGTATCAGCAAGCGGTGTTTCGCATCAATTACAGCGAGAGCTTGTACCGTCAAGTGCTATCGGGCCTGCAGGCAATGCGCCGTGATTTCTGTGCGTCGGATGTGTCCCCCAGCCATAACGAACCGCAGCGCTGCATACACTGCGGTCATCGCTATGTTTGTGACAGACGCTTGGCGTAAGCGGGTTAAGGGCCTGGTTGATGCCAAGCCCAAGGGCCGTAATGCTCCCTGATCACCAGCCATGTGATGCGAAAGCTCGATTGCCGAAGTTGATAGTATATCTCTCTCAGAGCAGTATCGCCTTGAGGACGATCCAGGACAGTGTTTATAAAGTTCAGATGTGAGAATAGAAGCAGTATCGTGAAGGCCACACTTGCGGCTACGAGTAGGTGAACGCCGATCTGATACACATGTTGCCAGCGCTTTCGAGAAAAGGATAGACTTGATAGCGAAGCCAAGCCTAAGCCAAAGGCTGGGTACAGTTCAATCATGCGTCTCATACCAAAGCTCCATCCTGCCCACCAATCGTAGACCGAGGCATTGATCAGAGCCTGCAGTGCAAACATGGCAGCCAGAACGAGGCTCAGGATACGTTTCTTGCCATACAAGGTGATCCAACCCAACACGCTTAATGCCGTGAGAGGCGCCCAAATGAACAGCCCCTTCTCTCCCGAGAAGAGTATCTGCTTGAGATAAACTGGCCATACGAGAAAGGCAGCCCGGTTCTGTTCAGCGGCGGGAATAACCCATGGCGAGCCAAACATCTTCCACCAGGAATAAGGCACTAGCCAGGACAGGGCCGCAAAACCGAGCGCAAATGCCAGCGCTAATCGAGTTCCCCTTTGCTTCAGCGGGATTATTCCCACAGGTAAGGCAAATAGGGCAAGCTGCCAGCGCACCAATGTGGCCATTCCTGCAGCAAGCCCCATAGCTAGCCATAGCCATGTTTCTTTCCGTTGTGTGGGTTCTCGGCGCAGGGTACACCAAGCAGTGAACAGGAATAGCAGTAAGCACACGGCTACAGTGCCGCAAACATGCGAATTGAGTGGCTCTATCGTGCTATAGTACCAGAGTGGGGTGCCAAAGAAGAGTGCTAGGGCAGAGAACATAGCTGCCACGTTCGGTGCAATCCTGCGGGCTGCAAAGTAGGCTAGTAGGACTGCTGCTAAAGCGTAAAGGTTGGTGCCCAGCATGGGGAAAAAGCTGTAGGCGAAAGTCGTGCCTTGGTGCTGTATGAAATAGGCATCATTGATATGGAAGAACGAGAGTTTGTCTGCCAGCATGCCCAGCCAGTAGAAGGGGATTAGTAGCAAGGCATTGCCAAATGGGAATACGGAGGCATAGCGGCCTGTTTTCTCATGGACAAAGACTTGATAAGTGTTGACGTGGGCGAATTTGGTTGCTTGGTTGGCCAAGTTCAAATCCGCATCGCGCGCCAAGGAATCAAGCCACATAAAATAGGCCAGGCCATCGCCACGTACCAGTGGGCGATCGAGAAGGATGCAACTGCCAAGTACAATAAGCGTGATCGCCATCAAGCTGACAAGTGTAGCTTGATTCTTTGGGCCAAGTATACGGCGCATAATCTGTCCCCCATTTCTTACGTGCATTATATAACATGGCCTGAGGGCAACCAAACGATAAAGCAAGCTGTTTGTTTCGACAAGGACGACTGATTGGGTTATAATTAGCAAGTAATAAAAGGCATAAGAGAGCTGTTTGGGGCAGTGTCTTTCTGCCAACAGGATTATTCACGCACAACTGTGAGCTGACAATGAAACGATTTGGACTGCTACATCATCCCAAGATTGATGCATCGCAAACTCTGGCGCAGGAAGTTGAAACATTGTTGCGTGCCCATGGCGTCTCGGCTTGGCAGGCTTCTGCGTGGGACGAAGCGGAAGTGATGCGACAGGCACCAGGCACAGATTTATTGATTACATTTGGAGGAGATGGCACGATCGTGCGCACAGCACGTATCGTGGCTGCCTACCATCTACCCATTTTGGGGGTGAATCTGGGGCGCTTGGGTTTTCTGGCTGAGCTACAACCTGCACAGATACGGGACAAGTTGGAGGCGCTTGTTGATGGGCGATACTGGCTGGAAGAGCGGATGATGCTGCACGCTGAGGTGGAGCGAGCACAGCGCATCGTCCATTCGTGTGAGGCGCTCAACGATGTTGTGGTTAGCAGAGGGCGCATCGCCCGGGTAGTGCGCATCGAGACCTATGTCGATGGACAGTATCTCACAACTTATGTGGCAGATGGCGTCATCGTGGCCACGCCCACAGGTTCAACTGCCTATTCTCTCGCCGCAGGCGGGCCCATTCTTGAGCCAAGCTTATTCAACCTATTGCTGACGCCCATCGCTCCGCATTTGACCGTAGCCACCGCGTTGGTATTGCCTGCTACGGCGCACGTGCATTTGGGGCTCTCGACAGAATACGAGGCTTCACTGACGATTGATGGCCAGGTAGATCTGCCCCTCGAAGACGGTGACATTGTGGTTGTGGCAGCAAGCCACAATGTGTGTCGCTTTGTGCGCATGGGGGAGCGGAACTATTTCTACAAGACCCTGTTGGAACGGCTGAGATGAATCGTGTTTCGTGTTGCGTATTCCGTTTCGCGTGTTCTTCACCCGGAGATGATCCGGGCTGGTAGGAAAGCAGTGGGGTCAGGCTGCTGTGGTAATCAACACTGATTGAAGGGGAGGTTGCGTTTGTTATCCGAACTGACCATCTCTAACTTTGCCATTATTGACCACCTGCGCCTGACGATGTCGCCGGGATTTACGGTGCTTACGGGTGAGACAGGCGCTGGCAAATCTATCATTATTGATGCGGTCAGCACATTGCTTGGCGGGCGTGCGGATGTCGAATTGATCCGATCAGGGACAGAGGGTGCGCGCATTGAAGCTGTTTTCGTTTTATCGCCCGCACTGCGGGGCGAGTTGATGCCGCTCTTGCGCGAACATGGTCTGGATGAAGAGAGCGATACGCTCATTCTCACGCGCGAAATCAACCGGAATGGCCGCCATGTCTGTCGTGTGAACGGCCGCACGGTAACCCTAAGCCTTTTTGCTCAGATAGGCGAACGTCTCGTGGATATCCATGGCCAAGGTGAGCACTTGTCTCTGTTGCGTGTTAAAGAGCATTTGAATTTCCTAGACCGTTATGGCGGTTTGCTAGAACAGCGCGCAATGTTAGCAGAGCAGGTGCGGACGCTGCGCCGTGTGCGTGAGGAGCTGGCTGCTCTGCGTCGGGATGAGCGCGAATTGGCGCGCAGGGCTGATTTGCTGCAGTACCAGATACGCGAAATCGAGGATGCCAAGCTTCGCCCAGGCGAAGAAGAGGAACTTGTGGCAGAACGCAAATTATTGCTCAATGCCGAGCGCCTTTCTACTCTCGCCAATGCTGCTTTTCAGAAGCTTGGCGGAAGCAATGAGGAACAGTACACAGTAGTGGATTTGCTTGGCAGTGTACTGCGCGACCTGAACGAGTTGGAAAAGCTCGATGCGCACATTGCGCCGCAGCGTCAATTGGTGGAAGAGGTGTCTTATCAACTGGACGATTTGGCGCATACGCTGCGCAGCTACCGGGATCGTATCGAGTTCAATCCCGTGCGCTTGCAAATGATCGAGGAACGACTAGATTTGATCCATAATTTGAAACGCAAGTATGGTAATTCTATCGCTGAGGTGTTACGTTTCGCTGAAGAAGCAGCGAAAGAATTGCATGCCATTACCCATAACGAAGAACGCATTGCGGAACTAGAGGCAGAAGAAGCCCACTTGCTTGTGGCCATTGGCGCACAGGCAGCAGCGCTTTCAGCCGCTCGGCGACAGGCAGCTAACCGGCTGGAGTCGGCGATAGAGCACGAACTGGATGAGTTGAACATGAAACAGGCGCGTTTTGTGGTAGACATGCATTGGAAAGAAGCAGAAGATGGCGTGATCGTAGAAGGCAAACGTTATGCCTGTGATTTGAGTGGCATTGACCATGTGGAATTTCTTATCTCGCCCAATGTTGGCGAACCTCCCAAGCCCTTGGCGAAAATTGCTTCTGGCGGTGAGACTTCACGGCTGATGCTGGCTTTGAAGACTGTGCTCAGTGCGGTGGACGAGGTGCCGACGCTCATCTTTGATGAAATTGACCAAGGCATCGGCGGGCGCACCGGCGGCATTGTGGGCCGCAAATTGTGGGGCCTGACCGCAAAGCACCAGGTGCTGTGCGTGACTCATCTGCCCCAATTGGCTTGCTATGGGGATGTGCATTATAAGGTGGACAAAGTGCAGAGCGAGGGGCGCACTGTAACTCGTGTGCAGGCACTCAACGAGCAGGAACGTATCACAGAGCTGGCCGCAATGCTTGGTGGGCCGCCAGGCGAGGCGCGTCAACGCAGCGCACAAGAGATGTATGAAGAAACGTTGACGGTCAAGGGCGAACATTCTCCTGTTGTGAAGACCTAACTGTCAAGCTCTCCCTTATCTGTTGCTTTGCCCGCGGCTCTAAGATACGGAAAAGTTCATGGAGCGAGATCTTGGTAGTGTATATCAGGCAACTCCCTCAACCGTTCTGCTGCCGCTTCCGCAGTCAGATCGCGTTGGGGCTGTGCCAGCATCTCGTAGCCAACCATAAACTTGCGCACGGTAGCGGAACGGAGCAACGGCGGATAGAAATGCGCATGCAGATGCCAGGCAGGATGGGGCTGGCCATCCGTTGGCTGCTGGTGAAAGCCCATAGAGTATGGGAAGGATATCCGGAACATGTTGTCATAACGAGTGGTCAATCGTTTGAGGATGTCAGCCAGCGCATCACGTTCATCCTCGTTCAGATGCGCTAATGAAGGGACATGTCGCCTGCTGAGTACCATCGTCTCAAAGGGCCAGACTGCCCAGAATGGGACCAGGGCAACAAAGTGGTCGTTCTCCAGCACAATCCGCGCCTTTTGCATTCTCTCCAGCATCAGATAGTCGCATAACAAACAATGCCCTGCTTCGCGGAAATAGTCTTCCTGGGCGACGTTTTCCTTGAATACCTCAGTGGGTAGGGATTCATTCGCCCAGATTTGTCCATGTGGATGGGGGTTGGAAGCACCCATCATCTCCCCTTTGTTCTCAAAGATTTGCACGTAGTGAATAAAGGATAATGCTCCCAGTTCGGTGTATTGCTCTATCCAAACGTCCACTACATTGCGGATGTGTTCGACAGGCATTTCAGCCAAAGTCAAGTCATGGCGCGGGGAAAAGCAGATCACTCGGCACAAGCCGCGCTCTGGATGGCTGATCAAGAGCGCAGATTGTGCTCTTGCTGCCTCGTCCAGGCCCGCAGAGCGAGGCAACAAGGCGCTAAAGTCGTTATCGAAAACGAATGTACTCTTATATTGTGGATTGCGTTCACCATTTGCCCTCACATTACCTGGGCATAGATAACAGTCTGGATCGTACTTGGGACGTTCCTCGACTGGCACAGTTTCTACCTGACCCAGCCAAGGGCGTTCCATGCGGTGTGGCGATACCAAGATCCACTCCCGTGTGAGGGGGTTGTAGCGGCGGTGCGCGCCAGATGAGGTTTTAATGTCTGAAAT
>JBMFPM010000135.1:0-6107 GCA_049969135.1 Anaerolineae bacterium | reverse complement strand
GGTCTATTCTCCAAAATTAGCGTATAATCTGAAAAACTGGGACAATGAAAATGAAAGTAGCTATAGGCAGTGATCACAAAGGATATCGTTTGAAAGAACATATTAAGGCAATCTTACAGGAAATGTCGTTGGAATATAGAGATGTAGGGACCTTTTCTGAAGAAAGGGTTGACTACACCGATTTTGCAGCAGCAGTAGCTATGACTGTTGCTCAGAACGAATGCGATTGTGGCATTGCGATTTGTGCCACAGGCATTGGCGCTAGTATAACAGCGAACAAGGTCCCTGGGATTAGGGCTGCGCTGTGCCACGATACGTACTTAGCGCGCATGTCACGGCAACATAATAACGCCAATGTGTTATGTCTGGGCGCTCTAGATGTGGGGATAGGGCATGCCGAGGACATCGTCCGTACTTGGCTTACGACAGCCTATGAGGGTGGACGGCATCAAAGGCGTGTGGACAAGATTGCACAGTTGGAACGGGCATGTGCAGAGCTGCTCAAAACTAAGCAATGAAGAGGCAAATGATTTCATGAGCAAGGTTCATTCGAAGTATGCAGAGCTTTTGTCACCGGGCAAATTCATGCTAAAAGAAGAGGAGTTGGAAATCACAGATGACCAGGTACTAGTCAAAGTACTGGTAAGCGGTATATGCAAATATGATTTAACTTATTACAAGGGTATTCTGGGGACCTTTCCAGCGCGCATCGGCCACGAGCCAACAGGCATTGTGGAACAAGTGGGGCGGAATGTCAGGCAATTCAAGCCTGGTGATCGCGTAACTGGCCTTTATCAAAAAGCTGGTTTGTACCAAAAAGGGTTCGCTACATATGCTGTTGGTGATCCTGAGTCTTTGGTTGAAGTGCCCGGTCATGTTCCTCTTGAGCATGCTCTGGGTGAGCCACTGAAATGCGTGAGCACCATTTTGCGCGCTGCATCACCTGAGTTTGGAGACTATGTACTCTTGATAGGCTGTGGCTTCATGGGCTTGCTTGTGTTAGCAGGTCTCGTGGGTCAGGGCCCAGAAATGATTATCGCTGCAGATGTCAGCGATAGGAGGTTAGCTCTAGCTGCAGAGTTGGGAGCGCAGGTTACACTGAATCCATCGAAGGTTGATCTGGAGCACGAAGTCGCCAGGCTGACGCATCGTCATGGTGTTGATGTGGCAATCGAATTGACGGGATCTCCTGAACCGGTGGAGATGGCTGCGCGCACACTGAGGCCTGGCCGAGCCAAGTTTATTCTAGCTGGCTGGCACGGCGTTCCAGCTACTTACAATCTGCGCTGCTGGACCCATCCGGGGGCTATTGTACACTGCCCTCATCCGGCCTATTCCCTTGATCCTATGGATGATTTGCGGCGTGCGATAAACGGTTTGGCTCGCGGAATTTTCCCGATGGAAAGACTCATTACTCACCGCTTTACGCTCGATGAGATTCAAAAAGCTTTTGAAGTCGCTGATAAAGGTGGCGAAGATTACATCAAGGGGATTATTTTGCCCTGGGGTTGAAATTAGCTATACTCTCCAATGGAGATAAGAGCATCTCATAGCTGCCATGTCCTCATTACGATGAAGAAAGGAGGGCTCCTTGAAACCGTATGCAATAGGAATCGATGTCGGCGGTTCAAAGATCGCTGCTGGCGTAGTGGATCAACAAGCGCACATTGTAGCGCGCTATAATACAAAGGAACATGCGGGCAGGCCGCCAGAACAGGTTATCGAATCCATTGAGCAGGCTTACCGAGCATTGCTTGAAAGTGCTCAAATAGGTACGCAGGACATAGAGGGCGTTGGATTAGGCTTTGCCGGACATGTACACGGTACAGCTGGCATGGTCTTAACAAGTTCCAATTTGCCAGAATGGAATAATGTGCCCTTGCGTGACATAGTATCTCAACGTTTAAATGTGCCGGTAATCTTGGAAAACGATACTAAAGTGTGCGCATTGGCTGAATACCTATATGGCGCTGGAAGGGGTGCCAAGAACATGTGCTATGTTACTATCAGCACTGGTTATGGCTTGGGTATCATTATTGATGGCAAGCTCTATCTTGGGAACACTGGTACATCGGGCGAGATCGGACACACTGTTGTGGAGGTCAATGGTGCACCGTGCCCATGTGGCAAACGAGGTTGTCTCATTGCGTATGCCTCTGGCATGGGGTTGGCACGTATGGCACGCGAGAAGATCGCCAGCGGAGCGCAAACGCTGTTGCGCGAGATGTCTGGCGGTGATCCAGAGCGCCTTACGGGTGAGCTGATCACTGAGGCAGCGCGTCGTGGCGATAGTCTGGCAAAAGAGCTCATTAATACGGCAGGCTACTATGCAGGTGTTGGCCTGTCCACCGTGGTGCAGGTAGTGAATCCGGAACTCCTCGTTGTCGGTGGAGGCTTGACACGCATTGGCCCCATGTTCATGGAACCGTGTATGCGTGGTCTCAAAGAAAACATACATCCTGTGCTGTGGGATTCTGTGCGCGTTGTGCCATGGCAATTGGGAGAAGATGGTGGAATCATTGGCGCAGCAGCCAAAGTATTCCAGCAAGCTGCAGAGTAGACAGTGAATAGGCTGTGACATGGTCCCGTTAGCCAGAGTTTCAGCACCTGAGAAGGTACGAATTCATATGCAAGGACCATTGCATCCCACCCTCCGCGCTGCGCTGGAGCAGACGCCAGGTATCATCTTTGACATTCAGCGCTTTTCGCTGCACGATGGGCCGGGCTTGCGCACCAATGTCTTTTTCAAGGGCTGCTCCCTGCGCTGTGATTGGTGCTGCAATCCGGAATCACAACGCCCCACGCCGGAAGTGGCTGTGTTCCCAGCCAATTGCTTTGGTTGCGGTGATTGCCTGGAAGTGTGTCCTCAGGAAGCGCTGCGGCTGGAAGAGGGGAGGATAGTCCGCGATGAGTGGCGCTGTGACCATTGTGGCCAATGTGTGCCAGTCTGTGCTGCAGGAGCACTGCGGCTCATCGGGCGCGTGGTTACCGCAGGTGAGGTGCTCCAAGAGGTCCTGCGCGATGCCGTTTTCTATGGCCAGGCTGTGGGCGGCTTGACCCTGACTGGTGGCGAACCTACAAGCCAACCGGAATTCGCCCTGGCCCTGTTGCGCCTTGCCAAAGCGGAGTCTCTGCACACTACGCTCGAGACCTGCGGTCAGGCTTCCTGGGAAGTGTTGGAAACGCTGCTACCCTATCTAGACCTAGTGCTATACGATATCAAGCACATGGATACGCAGCGCCACCTCCAGGCGACAGGTGTGGGCAATGAGATCATCCTGGAAAATGTACGCCGGTTGGTGGAGGCAGGAGCACAAGTGATCCTGCGCGTCCCCTTGATCCCGGGCTTTAACACCAATGCAGAGCACTTGCATGCTCTGGCGGAATTTGCCTCGCGCCTGGGCATCACAGAGGTGCATCTCTTGCCCTACCATACTCTGGGCAGGGCAAAGTATCAGGCGCTGGGCCGCAGCTATCTTATGGAAGAGATACCGCCCATGAAAGAAGGGGAGGCAGAAGCGATGGCGGACGTGGTACGTTCCCATGGTTTGCACGTGAAAGTAGGTGGCTAGAGAGGAGTTCGCATGGCAACAGAAATAGAAACAAGAGTGAGTTTGGAACCTATGGCTCGCCCTAGGGCAGGTACTACACTACGCATTCAGCGCATGCGCGAAGCATTGCTAGCAACAATGCCGGAAGTGTGCGTAGAACGGGCACGCTATATTACCGAGGCTTACCGTGCCCATGAAGCGGACCCTCCTGTGTTGCGACGGGCGAAGGCTTTGGCGCACGTGTTGGATAACATGAGCATCTATATCGGTGAAGGTGAGCTCATTGTCGGCAACCAAGCCAGTAAACCACGGGCTGCTCCCATCTTCCCAGAGTATTCGGTAGACTGGATCGAAGCCGAGATAGACGAATTTGCCACGCGTCCAGCAGACCAGTTTCATGTGAACCCGGAGGTCAAACGGGAGCTGTTGGAAGACATCCTACCTTACTGGCGTGGACGCACGCTCTTTGACCGCGCCATGGCAACCCTGCCGGAATGGGTTCGCCAAGCCCAGGAAATTGGAGTCATTTCGGGGCGGGGCAACATCACCTCTGGCGATGGACACATCATTGTCAACTATCGCAAACTGATGGAGAAAGGATTGCTGGGCGTGCGCCAGGAAGCCGAAGCTGCTCTGCAGCGATTGAATCCTTATCTCGCTACTGAGCAGAAGAAGCGTCCTTTCCTAGAAGGGGTGCTCATCACCATAGATGCAGCAATACGTTTTGCTGCCCGTTATGCCGAGGAGGCAGAGCGCCAAGCAGCGCAAGAGTTGGATGCGCAGCGGCGAGCAGAATTGCAACGCATTGCCGAAACCTGTCGCTGGGTTCCGGCTCATCCACCACGCACCTGGTACGAAGCGATACAATCTGCCTGGTTTGTCCATCTCATTACGCAGATTGAGAGCAACGGTCATTCCTTTTCCATGGGGCGTCTCGATCAGTACACGTACCCGTTTTACAAGGCAGATGTTGCCGCGGGCCGTCTCAGCGAGGAAGAGATGCTGGAAGTGCTGCAATGCTTGTGGCTCAAGTTGTTTGCCGTGAACAAGATCCGCCCCTGGGCACACACGCGCTTTGGTATTGGTTACCCTACTTACCAAAATGTCACCATTGGCGGGCAGACGCCAGACGGACGGGATGCCACGAATGAGTTGTCTTACGCCGTACTGCGCACTATTCAGGAAACCCGTCTGACTCAGCCCAACGTCTCCGCGCGTTACCATGCTCGCACTCCGGAGCGTTTCTTGCTGGAATGTGCGCGCACTATCCGCCTAGGTTTTGGCATGCCCGCTATGAAAAACGATGAAATCATTATCCCTGCCTTGTTGGAAAAAGGAGTCAGCCCAGAAGATGCCTATGATTATGCTATTGTAGGCTGCGTAGAGGCAGCAGTCCCAGGTAAGTGGGGCTACCGCAATACCGGCATGAGCTTCTTGAACCTACTGAAAGTGCTGGAGTTGGCTTACAACGATGGGCGCGATCCCAATACAGGCATGTGCCTGCATCCCGGGCGTGGAAATCTGCTCACTTTTCGCTCCTTTGATGAGCTCTATGACGCTTTTCTCGATCAGCTCCGTTTCTATACCCATGCTCATGTTGTGATGGATACCACCGCTGACCTGGCTTTGGAAGAACTGGTGCCAGATGCTTTTTGCTCTGCCTTGGTAGACAATTGCATTGCCCGTGGCTTGACAATCAAGGAAGGTGGCTCTGTGTACGATGTGGTCAGTGGGCTGCAATCCGGTCTGGCAAACGTGGCAAATGCTTTGATGGCGCTGAAGAAACTTGTCTTCGAAGACAAGGTGCTCAGCCCTCAACAGGTCATGCAGGCACTGGCGACCAACTTTGCTGGATTGGAAGGAGAACGTGTCCGACAGCGACTGCTCTCCGCGCCCAAATATGGCAATGACTTGGATGAAGTAGATGATCTGGCCGTCCGTGTGCTGAACGACTATCTAGAGGAGATCAAGCCTTATCGCACCACGCGCTATGGACGAGGCCCTATTGGTTGCACTTATGCTGGCTCCACTTCCAACATCTCTGCGAATGTCCCACTAGGACAGCCGGTATGTGCCACACCAGATGGCCGTCGGGCAGGCGAGCCGATTGCTGAGGGCGTCTCGCCAGTGCACGGCACGGACACGAGAGGGCCTACTGCGGTGATGCAATCCGTCGCCAAGCTCCCCACGATCAAGATGATTGCGCAATTGCTGAACCTGAGGCTGTCGCCAGGGAGTCTGCGAACCGATGAAGGGCTGCAGCGCTTGGTGCAGTTGCTACACGGTTTCCAGACCCTAAAGGGTTGGCATGTGCAGTTCAATACGGTTTCCACTGAAACTTTGCTGGCTGCCCAGAAGAACCCTGAACAGTACCGCGATCTGGTGGTGCGCGTCGCAGGCTATAGTGCGCTTTTTGTTACCCTGGATAAGGCGACACAGGACGACATCATCAATCGCACAATGCACGAGCCTTGAGATTGGCTCCGTAATAGCGGAGGAGGCTCGTACACTGCCGCATCGCCTGGGCATGGGAGCCCAGCCTGCTGGATATGTTGG
>JBMFPM010000134.1:0-6135 GCA_049969135.1 Anaerolineae bacterium | reverse complement strand
CAGATCACTGAGCAGTTCATTATGCGGGATATCCACCTTGAACTGCGTGGCAAAGCTCCGCCACGGTTGGAAAGCAAAGAGATTGTCCAGTGGCAAGAGCGTCTTGCCTCCCAGAATCACCGGCCAGAAGAAAATGACCAGCAGGAACAGCAAGCCAAGGACAACAGCTAGATTGATGAACGCATCCTTTCTCTTCAACAGACCAACCGCCTTTCGCGTAACTGGCTGGCGGTGATTATACTAGGAGAACAGATGATGGTCAACAGATGTTCACCTGGATTAACTTCAGGCGGTTGCCTATACAGAAATGATATTTGCCATTGCTTGCATAAGCAGTTGTGCTTTTGCGTTTACGCCCAAAATACAGTATGATAGCCACAATAGGTTTTGGTATATGAAATCAAATCGGAGTACAGAACGGTGTTGAAAGCTTTCTTTACCCCGCAGTCTGTAGCAGTGATCGGGGCTGCGCGCGAACCAGGCAAACTAGGGTATGGCGTATTGAGCAACATCCTGAAATACGGCTACACGGGCAAGGTCTATCCCATCAATCCCAAAGCCGAGGAAATCCTCGGCCTCAAGTGCTATCCCAGTGTTCTGGATGTCCCTGAGCCGGTTGAGCTGGCAGTGATCGTCATTCCCAACAAATTTGTGCCGCAGGTTATGGAAGAATGTGGCAAAAAGGGTGTCCAGGGAGCCATCATTATCAGCGCAGGCTTCCGCGAATCTGGCATGGAAGGCATCAAACTAGAGCACCAGGTACTGGACATCGCCAGGCAATATGGGATCCGCATCGTCGGCCCAAACTGCTTGGGGATTATCAGCACGCACACGCCGCTCAATGCCTCCTTTGCCGCAGGCATGCCCCCGAAAGGCAGCATTGCCTTCATGTCGCAATCCGGCGCATTATGCACGGCCATTCTGGATTGGGCTTTGGCGAAAGAGATCGGCTTCTCCCACTTCGTGAGCCTCGGCAATAAAGCCGATGTCAACGAGGTGGATTTACTGCAAGCCTGGAAGGACGATGAACACTCTCGTGTGATCATCGTGTACATGGAAGGCTTGAGTGATGGCCAGAAATTCATGGAAGTAGCCCGCCAGGTCACACGGCATACTCCCGTCATTGCCGTCAAGTCTGGCAACACTGCCGCAGGATCGCGAGCTGTTTCGTCTCATACCGGTTCCCTAGCTGGCTCAGAACGAGCATATCAGGCTGCCTTTCACCAGACCGGTGTCCTCCGCGCCACCTCGATCGAGCAGTTGTTTGATTATTCTCTGGCTTTTGCCTACCAGCCGGAGCTGAAAGGCAGGAACATCGCCATCGTCACCAATGCCGGCGGTCCGGGCATTATGGCGACGGACGCCCTGGAAAACAGTGGGATGAAACTGGCTACATTGCAGCCCGAGACAATCGAAACCCTCAGACAGGGACTGCCTGCGGCCGCTAACGTGTATAATCCAGTGGACGTCATCGGCGATGCACTGGCAGATCGCTATGAACATGCCCTGAAAGCAGTGCTGCAGGACAAGAATGTCCACGGCGTACTGGTCATCCTGACTCCGCAGGTATACACACAGATCGAGGAGACAGCGGAGGTCGTCGGTCGCCTGGCAGCGATGCACGACAAGCCGGTGCTGGCATGCTTCATGGGAGAAGAAAGAGTTGGCCCGGGCATCAAGATCCTCAACCGCTACCAAATCCCCAATTATTCGTTCCCAGAGCGGGCAGTGGGCGCCCTGCGCGCCATGGCTGATTTTAGCGAATGGCGTCAGCGGCCAGTGCCACAATACGAGCGGTTTGAGGTAAACCACGAACGCGTCGCGCAGATCTTTGCACGTGCGCGCAGCGAAGGTCGCTTGACCCTTGGCGATGCGGAATCCCGCGAGATCATGGAAGCGTATGGCTTGCGCATCCCACGCTCTATCCTGGCAAGAACGGTGGAAGAAGCAGTGGAGGCTGCGGATTCCATCGGCTATCCGGTGGTGATGAAAGTAGCCTCACCAGATATCTTGCATAAATCGGACATCGGCGGTGTGCGCCTGAACGTGGCGAATGCAGAACAGGTGCGCGACCTCTTTGACCTGCTCATCTTCCGCGCCCAACGCTATATGCCCGAAGCACAGATATGGGGAGTGTTGGTGCAGGAAATGGTCGCCAAAGGCAAAGAAGTCATCATTGGTGTCAACCGTGATCCGCAGTTTGGCCCATTGCTGATGTTCGGCCTGGGTGGTATCTACGTCGAAGTGCTGAAAGATGTTACCTTCCGCATTGCTCCAGTCTCACGCCAGGAAGCAACTGAGATGATTGATGAGATACGGTCATATCACCTGTTGCGCGGTGTACGCGGCGAAAAGCCTTCCGACTTGGACGCCATCGTGGATGCCATCCTGCGCGTCTCACAATTGGTCACGGATTTTCCAGAGATTGTGGAAATGGATATCAATCCTCTGATGGTCCACGAAGCAGGCAAAGGAGCCGTTGCCGTGGACATGAGATTTGTGCTGAAAGAAAAGGAGAGCGAAGAATGATCACGCTGTACATTACCTCAACAACCCCTTATGCCGGGAAAAGTGCCTTGTGTGTTGGTTTGGGCAGGCGGTTTCAGAAAAATGGCTACAAAATCGGCTACATGAGGCCGCTGACCACCGTCAAAACGCGCATTGGGGAGTGCGTGGTGGACGAGGAGGCAAACTTGATGCGCCAAAGCCTGGGATTGACGAACCAGGTCGAGGCTATGTGGCCTGTTTGCCTCGATGCCCCGGCGGTGGAAGCGGTGCTGCGTGGCGAGGGCCCGGACTATCCCCAAATGGTCATGAACGCCTTCACGGAGCTATCCAAAGGCAAAGACATCATGATCCTGGAGGGCGGCAGCAGGTGTAACCAGGGTCTGGGAGTTGGACTTTCCGCCGACAGAATCGCGGAAATGACCGACGCCAAAGTGCTGGTGGTAGCTAAATACGACGTTTCCACCGTTGTCGTCGTAGATGACTTGCTTGCAGACAGGATGCGCCTTGGAGAGCGGATGCTGGGCGCAGTGCTCAACGGTGTGGAGCGGCAGCGGCTGGATTTTGTGCAGGAACTTGTTGTGCCATTCCTTGAGAAACGCGATATACCTGTCTATGGCGTGCTGCCGTTGGAACGGCTTTTTGCCTCGGTCTCTATTGGCGAATTGGCTGAGGCAGTGCAAGGCGAGATCATTTGCCGTCCAGACCTGGCTAACGAATTGGTGGAAAACCTCATGGTTGGTGCCATGAGCGTGGATTCAGCCTTGACGTACTTCCGACGCAAACTGAACAAAGCGGTCATCACCGGCGGCGACCGCCCTGACATCCAACTCGCTGCGCTGGAGACCTCCACCAAATGCCTGATCCTCACCGGCAATCTGCGCCCCAATCCCTTGATCATCAGCCGTGCCGAAGAAGCTGGTGTGGCTATCATGATGGTCAAGCATGACACGATGACAACCGTGCAACTGGCAGAACAAGCCTTCGGCAAGACGCGCTTCCACCAGGAAAAGAAGATCGCGCGCTTTGAGAGCATGCTCGCCGAGCGCTTTGATTTCGAACGACTGTACGGGGCGCTGGGCCTGCGCAAGGCTGGATAGAGAGCTGGCGCAATCCAAATGGCTTTTTCTATGGAGGTGGACAATGACAACCCTGATTGATAACATCGTTGCCCGTGAAATCCTGGACTCGCGCGGCAACCCAACCATCGAGGTTGAGGTTATCCTGTCTGGGGGAGCAGTAGGCGTAGCGGCTGTCCCCTCTGGCGCTTCTACCGGCATTCACGAAGCCCTGGAACTGCGTGACGGGGACAAGTCCCGCTTTGGTGGCAAGGGCGTGCGCAAAGCTGTGACCAATGTGAACGAGACCCTTGCCATTGAGCTAGCTGGCTGGGATGCCTTGGACCAGGTAGGCATTGACCAGTTCATGTGCGGACTGGACGGCACGCCCAACAAGAGCAACCTGGGTGCCAATGCCATCTTGGGCGTGTCCCTGGCTGTGGCAAAAGCAGCAGCGGCGGCGCTGGGCTTGCCTCTCTACCGCTATCTAGGTGGCGTCGCTGCCAGGGTTATGCCTGTGCCCATGCTGAACATTTTGAACGGTGGCAAACACGCTGAGGACAGCACAGATTTACAAGAATTCATGATCGTGCCTGTGGGTGCACCCTCCTTCGGCGAAGCGCTGCGCTGGAGCAGCGAAGTGTATCACCAACTGAAAAAAGTATTGCAGGGCAAGAGATACAACACCAACGTTGGCGATGAAGGAGGTTTTGCCCCTTCATTGCGCACCAACCACGAAGCCATCGAGCTCATCCTGGAAGCGATCAAGAAGGCAGGCTTTGAGGCGGGTAAAGACATTTACATCGCACTGGACCCCGCGGCTAGTGAGTTGTATCAGGATGGCATATATGTCCTGAAGAAGGAGGGGCGCAAGCTCAGTGGTGCAGAGATGGTGGATTTCTATGCCGACTGGGTGGCAAAGTACCCCATTATCTCCATCGAAGACGGCTTGGCTCAGGACGATTGGGAAAGCTGGCAGCTTCTCCGCCAGCGCCTGGGCGATCGCGTACAGATTGTGGGCGATGACCTGCTCGTGACCAATGTCGAGCGCTTGGCAATGGGCATCGAGCGCAAGGCAGCCAACTCCATCTTGATTAAACTGAACCAGATTGGCACGCTCACCGAAACCATTGCTGCTGTTGAGATGGCAAAGCGCGCTGGGTGGACAGCAGTGATTTCCCACCGCAGTGGCGAAACAGAAGACACAACCATTGCTGACCTGGCTGTAGCTCTCAATACCGGCCAGATCAAGACCGGGGCGCCCTGCCGTTCTGACCGCGTGGCAAAGTACAACCAACTGCTGCGCATCGAAGAAGAGCTTGCCGACACAGCCATCTACCCCGGCCTGGATGCATTCTACAACATCCAACACGAATAACTAAGACCCATCCGTAGCGGGCGCTTGAGTGCCCTACGGCAGGAGAGCACCCACCAACGCCCTAGATCGCAACTGTACGGGAGTGTGAATTGTGGCCATCATCATCAAAACCCGTGAAGAAATCGCTGTGATGCGCGAGGCAGGGCGGATTACAGCCAGGGCACTGGAAGCCATGTGCAAGGCGGTACGGCCTGGCATCACGACGGCTGAACTGGATGCCATCGCCAGGGACGTATTCCGTAGACACAACGCCATTCCAGCTTTTCTGGGCTACCCTAATCCCAACCCTCGTTATGCCGACCATCCCTACCCCGCTACCATCACCGCCAGCATCAATGATGAATTGGTGCATGGCATCCCAGGCAAGCGCGTCTTGAAAGAAGGCGACATCATCAGCCTAGATTGTGGCTGCATCTACAACGGCTTTGTGGGCGATGCGGCGGTTACTGTGGGCGTGGGCCGCATTTCTGATGCGGCAGCGCGCCTGATCCGCGTTACCGAGGAGGCGTTGTACAAAGCCATCGAGGCTTCGCGCGTGGGGAACCGCTTGGGGGATGTTTCTGCTACCATCCAGGAACACGCCGAACGCCACGGCTACAACGTGGTGCGCGAATACACGGGCCATGGCGTGGGCCGTGACATGCACGAAGACCCTCAGATTCCCAATTGGGGCAAACGCGGCACCGGCATCCCCTTGCGCGCCGGCATGACTTACGCCCTCGAGCCAATGGTCATCGCTGGACAGCCCTGGGTCTATGTCAAGCGCGACAAGTGGACCGTAGCCACCAAGGACCACAGCCTCTGTGCCCACTTCGAGCACACCATCGCCGTTACCGATGGTGACCCGGAGATACTGACGCTGTTATAGCTCAGCCTGCGAGTCTTGCTGCATTGTTGTCTTTTGCCAACTGCCCAACCACTGCGCTACTGAGGGGGCATACCCCCTCAGACTCCCCCGGGCCAGAGTTCCAGAGTTTTCCACGCTCGGCGTGGACCACAGTCCACGCCAGAAAAACACCATGCTCAGCGTGGACCACAGTCCACGCCTGGGAAACACCATGCTCGGCGTGGACCACAGTCCACGCCAGGAAAACGCGGACTGCTATCCACCTGAAAGGGAGAAAGCGCTTTTTGGCTCTCCTCTCTATCCTTGCTATAATTGCATTTCGTATGACATCCCGAAGCAACCATAAT
>JBMFPM010000133.1:0-6187 GCA_049969135.1 Anaerolineae bacterium | reverse complement strand
CGCGCGGCCTTGCAGTAAGAGGGCTGAGTTGATGAATGTTTCATAGTCCATGCGAAGGACTTCGTTGATCCTGGCTTGGGTGTCGCGCTGAGTGCTACCCGTGAGAGCACGAAACTGGCCATTGGCCTTGACGTGGAATTCGAGGGCACTTCTACGGCCCAATTCCCGTTTGCGAATGACACGGTAGAGGGTATTCTCTAACAGAAACTCGAATTCTACCTCCATTTCCTTTTGTCCCAGTGTGACTAGTTCATCGTCTGAACGCGCACGGGCGCGTCCCCACAGTGCCCAGGTGATGGCATCGAGGAGAGCTGACTTGCCGTGGCCATTATCCCCGGCGAGACATGCCAGATGGATGCCCGTAAAATCCAGTGGTGTTGGCTGGCGATAACACATGAAATTCTGCAAGCGCAATCTGACTGGGATCATCTTGATCACCACACTTTTCCGAGTATTGAAAAATTCCGTCACGCTGAGCAGAGCGAAGGGGCTCGTGTAATCCGCTGCATCTCAAGTCTGGATGATACCACAAGTGCTCAGTACAGACAAAGGCTAATATGACTAGGGTTATGCGCATAGAAATCAGCCCTTTGCACAAGACCTGGTTTTAGTAGCTTCTAGTGCATCATTTGGCATGAAAGCACACCGTGCTCTATACTCTTGATTGTATGGCGGATGTAATGGAAGGGTTCGAACGATTTCTCCAAAAATTGGATAAGAACCTGTCCGATGCAGACAGGGAGCTTTTGCGGCGCTCCTACCAGGTGGCAGCGCGGGCGCACGAGGGGCAAACACGGCTGTCAGGTGAACCGTATGTCTACCACACGCTGGCTGTGGCGGAGATCCTGGCTGATTTGCACATGGATACCACGACGCTAGCTGCTGCCTTGTTGCACGATGTCCCTGAAGACACACCAGTTACCCTGGAGGACATACGCGCTCAATTCGGCGAGGAAATTGCCAAGCTGGTAGATGGCGTGACCAAATTGGAACGCATCCGGGAGCTGAGCCGTAGTCATCAAGGAACCTTGGCTGAAGCGCAAGCAGAAAATGTGCGCAAAATCTTCCTAGCCATGGTGGATGATATCCGGGTCATTATGATCAAACTGGCAGATCGTCTGCACAATATGCGTACTTTGGATGCTCTGCCGCCTGAGAAGCAAAAGCGCATTGCTCAAGAGACGCTGGACATCTACGCTCCGCTGGCCAATCGCCTGGGTATCTGGGAACTGAAGTGGCAATTGGAAGACTTGGCGCTGCAACATCTTGAACCAGAGGAATACCGACGGATCGCGAGATTGTTGGCAGAAAAGCGCCAGGAGCGTGAAGAATACCTTCAGCGTGTGATTGCGATCATCCGCAATAGGCTGAAGGAAGAGGGTATTGCGGCGGAGGTGACGGGGCGTCCCAAGCATATCTACAGTATCTACCGCAAGATGAAAGAGAAAGAGCGGGATTTTGAAGAGATTTACGATGTGCGCGGAGTGCGCATTATCGTAGATAGCGTCAAGGATTGTTATGCTGTGTTGGGGATTATCCACACCATGTGGCGGCCAATTCCTGGCCAGTTCGATGACTATATTGCGATGCCTAAGGACAACCTGTACCAGTCGCTGCATACGGCGGTCATCGGGCCAGAAGGGCGGCCCTTTGAGGTGCAAATCCGCACTTGGGATATGCACCGCGTTGCGGAGTATGGTATTGCCGCCCACTGGCGCTACAAAGAGCAAGCCAAAAGGGACCTCAGTTTGGAGGCTAAGATTGCCTGGCTTCGTCAGGAGTCTGAATTACGTCGTGAAGTTAAAGATGCAGGCCAATTCGTAGAGTCATTGAAAAGCGATGTCTTCCCAGAACGGGTCTATGTTTTTACCCCCAAAGGAGACATCGTGGATCTGCCTAAGGGAGCGACGCCGGTTGATTTTGCGTATTATATCCATACAGAGATCGGTCATCGTTGCCGTGGCGCCAAAGTGAACGGTCGCCTGGTGCCTTTGGATTATCAATTGCGCACTGGGGATCAGGTGGAGATCCTGACAGCGAAAAAAGGAGGCCCGACCCGCGATTGGTTGAACCCGGAACTGGGCTACATCAAGACTGCCCGAGCGCGGGAAAAAGTCCGACAGTGGTTCAAACAACAGGAACGCGCGGAGAACATTGCTCAAGGCCGTGAGATATTGGAGAAAGAATTACAACGCCTGGGCCTGGAGCAAAGGCCATTCGAAGAGATCGCCAGAATCTTCAAGTATGATAACGTAGATAATTTCCTAGCGGCTATTGGCTATGGCGATATTGCTCCACAGCAGATCGCAGCAAAGCTGGCAGATGCCGTGGTGCAGCCTCAGCTTTTCCCCGAGCCTATCTTGCCCCCGCCGGCTGTGGTAGGCATTCAAGTAAAGGGAGTGGGCGATTTGCTCACACGGCTGGCACGTTGTTGTAACCCAGTGCCTGGAGATCCCATCATTGGCTACATTACCAGGGGCACAGGCATCACCGTCCATCGCCGCGATTGCCCCAATATCAAGAATATCAAAGACACAGAGCGCTTGATCGGGGTAGAGTGGGGTATGATGCGCGAGGCTTATCCGGTGGATATCCGCATTGAAGCTTTCGATCGAGCGGGGCTTTTGCGAGATGTTGCTTCCATCGTAGCCGATGAGGGCATTAACATGAGCGCGGCCAATGTGTCCACGCATGCTGACAACACAGCTACCATACAAGCTACTCTGCTGATCAATAACATCCAGCAATTGCGTAATGTATTGAGCAGGCTGGAAAGCCTGCGCGACGTTTTGGAAGTGCGGCGCGAAAAGGCTTAACGATACCTCCCCAAGTGTTTCATGCTACTGTGCTTTTTCTACCTTGTCGCATCGCCATGGTTTGCTGAGCCAAGATTTCCAAAGTAGCTGCATCCAGTGTGCTCAGCAATTGTTCCTGGGCTTTACGTAGCACGACATAGACCGCGCAATCGTCTACATATGGGCATTCCTCGCGGATATCGAGGCATTTGTTCAACGAGATGGGTCCCTGCAGTGCTTCGATGACATGGCGCAGTGTGATCTCAGAGGCAGGCTTGGCCAGGCAGAACCCACCCTTGGCTCCACGGTGCGAACGAACGAGGCCGGCTTTTGTCAAGTCCTGGAAAAGCTTCGCCAGGTAAGTCTCTGGGATATCCTGGCTCTGGGCAATTTCGTGGAGCAAGCTTACCTTCCCGTTGGGCTGCATGGCCAGGTAAAGGATACCCCGAATGCCATAATCTGTTCCTCTGGTTATCTTCATCTACGCTTGCCTCCTTTCATCTCATGCGCAAGGACTTCTATCCCCATTATAGTATGGAATGCCGTCAAATACAAGAGCAAACGGGCATAATTGAGTAGCTTACTCTGCAAATGGCATCGCATTTCTTGCTATTCCTCTGAGACGAAATCTAAGTATATTTGTGAATTTGACGAAATTCGCAAAATATGCTATAATATTATACGAAAATCGTAATGGAGATGGCTTTGAGCTACGTGATTGATGAGCTTGATCGGCGTATTATCACCTTCTTGCAGTTGGATGGCCATGCTTCTAATGTAGAAATTGCACGGGCTCTCGGCGTGGCTGAAGCTACGGTGCGCAAGCGTATTGAGCGCTTACTCAACGAGGGAGTGATACGCATTGTGGCGGTTCCCAGTGTGGATAAGCTTGGTCTGGAAGTGGAAACGGTGATCTTGCTCAAAGTAGACCCGGCACAAGCCTTGCGCATCGGGGAACAATTGGCAACGATGAGGGAGGTTCGGGCTGTTCGCTACACAACGGGCGAATACGATCTGATTGTCGAAGCGGTTTTCCCCTCTAATGATGATTTGCTCCATTTTCTCACGAACCGCCTGGCAAGCATACCAGGGATTCGAGCTACAGTAACCTCCCATGTGTTGAAGAATATCAAGCAGAGCTGTGATTGGATCTTGCCTAAGGAAGGCCCCCCTCTAATCTTGGTCGTGGACGATGATCCGGACTTTGTCGAATTCACACGCATGGTGCTGGAAAAGGCCGGCTATCGCGTGATCGCAGCGGCAAATGGCGAGCAAGGCCTGCAGGCAATGCGCCAAGAACAACCGGACCTGGTTATCTTAGATGTCATGATGAGCGGCATTCTCGATGGCCTGAATGCGAGCATGCGCATGAGAACGGTTCAGGGGCTGGAAAAGACCCCCATTCTGATGGTTTCCTCCATCACTAGCTCTGACTATGCAGCGATGTTTCCTACAGATGAGTATGTCCCAGTAGAAAGTTTTCTCTCCAAACCAGTCAGCCCTGAGCAATTGCTGTCGGAGATACAGCGATTGTTGCCAAAGTACAGGAGCGAGATTTTAGCAAAATAGAAAAGGAGGATATGCATGGCCAGAATTCTAGTAGTGGATGACGATCCGGATTTTGTGGAGATTACGCGCACGATCTTGGAATCTCACGGCTATGAAGTAGCCTCAGCAGCCAACGGAGACCAGGCACTGCAGGCAATGCGCAAGGATGTGCCGGACCTGGTATTGCTGGATGTGATGATGGCTACCGTGTTGGATGGCCTCAATTTGAGCCACGTCATGAGCGAAGACCCGGTGCTGAAAGATGTGCCGGTGGTCATGGTTTCCTCGATCACCGATAGCCCGCATGCGGGGCTATTCCCAACAGATGAATACATCCCGATTGACGCTTGGATTTCGAAGCCGGTGCAGCCTAAGGAATTGTTGAACAAAGTTGCCCGTTTTGTCAAGAAGTAGTTGAGGAGTAGAGCAATGTCCTCTGCCGGTAAGGTGCTGGTGGTTGATGACGACCCTGATTTCGTGGAGTATACCCGCATCGTACTAGAGTCTCAGGGATACGAGGTGCAAACTGCAGCGACTGCTGAACAGGCGTTGAGAATGATGCGCCAGGACAAACCGGATGTCGCTCTGTTGGACGTGATGATGTCCTACGTGCTCGATGGGCTGAATCTCACGCGCCAGATGCGGGATGATCCAGAGCTCCGCGATATCCCGGTGATCATGATCTCGGCCATTGTCAGCAGGGAAGAAGCAGGGGTCTTTCCGACCGATGAATATCTGGCGGTTGATGCCTTTATGACCAAACCCATTGATCCAGCTGACTTGTTACAACAAGTCGCTACGCTAATCCAACGCCGCCGAGGCGGCGAGACTACAAAGGAGGGAAAATGCAGTTAGAAGCTAAAGTTGCTGATCCAGCCAAGCGTTCCATGTTATTGACCGCGCTTTACATTGCCCAGGAGCAGTATGGCTACTTGACCAGAGAAGCCATAGAACGTGTAGCTACGCGGTTAGGGTTGCCTGTTGCGGATGTGTATTCTATGGCCAGTTTCTACAGTCTCTACCGTCTGCAACCCACAGGTCGCTATGTCTTACAGGTCTGTGAAGGGTTATCCTGCCATCTGGTGGGAGGCGCAGACCGCCTGGTGGATTACCTGCGTAAGAAGCTGGGCATCGAAGTGGGGGAGACAACTCCAGATGGCTTGTTCACCTTGCAGACAGTGCAATGTCTGGCTTCTTGTGGCACATCCCCGGCGATGCGCGTGAACGATGCGCTGTATGAAAACATGACCGCCGAAAAAGTGGACGAACTATTGGAAACGTTAAGGGGGTACCATGTTTGAAAAAGTCTTGACACGGAATTTTGGCTTACCGCGTTCGGAGAGCATTGACACGTATCTGGCAAACGGGGGTTATGAAGCTCTGAGAAAAGTGCTTCGCGAGTACACGCCACAGCAAGTCATTGATATAGTTACCGCTTCAGGGCTGCGCGGACGCGGTGGTGCTGGCTTCCCAGCCGGACGCAAGTGGGCTTTTATCCCCAAAGACCCGCAGATTGAGAAATATGTTTGCGTGAACACAGATGAGGGAGAGCCAGGCACGTTTAAGGATCGCGAACTGGTAGAGAAGGACCCGCATCAGGTTATCGAGGGAGTGATCATCGCCAGCTATGCGGTAGGAGCCCATCGCGCATTCGTCTATATCCGCGGTGAGTTTTTCCTGGGCGTCAAGCGTTGGATCAAGGCCATTGATGATGCCTACGCCAAAGGGTTCCTGGGCAAGAACATTCTGGGCAGCGGGTTCTCGCTAGACTTGTCGGTGCATCGTGGTGCCGGTGCGTACATCTGCGGCGAGGAAACCGCCTTGATCGAATCGCTGGAAGGCAA
>JBMFPM010000132.1:0-6200 GCA_049969135.1 Anaerolineae bacterium | reverse complement strand
GTAGTGATGTGAACATCTACAATGCCCATGGGATGCAAGTGGTCAATCTGAGCACGGGCTTGTGCAAAGAACACAGTACGGAAGAACGCGTTGCTGTGGCAGACATGGTTGCCTGTGCTCAGATTGTGCTGCAATTCCTCCGCGATTGGCAGTTGTATCCACATAAGCCAGCATGAATTGAATAGAAAGGAGAACATGAGTATGGATAATTTGGTGCTTTGGGGCACAGGGGTTATCCAATGGCTGCAGTCCTTTCGCACCCCTGCGTTGGATGCTTTGTTCCTGGGCTCTACTTTCCTGGGCGATGAGAGATTCTATTTGTTGATGATTCCGCTCTTGTACTGGGTGATAGACAAAAGGTTGGCTATGCGCCTGAGTTTTGTCTATCTTGGCTCAGCCTATCTCAATACCCTGCTGAAAGCAATATTCGCTATCCCACGGCCCTCTTTTCCCGCAGTGCAGGTGCTTGCCCCGGCAGAGGGTTATGCTTTTCCCAGCGGTCATGCCCAAACTGCCTCAACGGTCTGGAGTTATCTGGCTACTCAAGTATGGCGCACCTGGTTGTGGATTGTGGCTATCCTGGTGATATTCCTGGTTGCTCTATCACGTGTGTATTTGGGCGTGCATTACCCTCAGGATGTCCTGGTGGGGACAGCGATTGCACTCGGGATCGTAGCTGGCTATAACTGGTTTGTTCACAGATATGGCGCGCGGATCACGCAATTGCCCCTTGTTGCCAAATTAGCGTTAGGTGGCATCGTGCCATTGGTGCTGGTAGCACTGAACCCAGAGAAGGATGCAGTTTCCGCCATGGCAGCATGTTTGGGCCTCAGCGTGGGGGTTACATTGGAGCATGAATGGGTACGGTTCAGTTGCGCTGGCTCGGCGGGCCAACGCGCGATTCGCTTCGCCATCGGTCTCATCGTGTTGTTGGGGTTGTACCTAGGCCTCAGCGCTGTGCTGCCAGGTGGGCTGCTCTTCCGGTTACTGCGCTATGCCTTGATCGGCATATGGGCCAGCCTGGCGGCGCCTTGGTTGTTTATCAAGCTGCACTTGGCTGAGGTCGAACAACCGGCTTGATGCTCGGTTACGCTCTGGCCTTTCCTGCGGATTTACTCTCTGGGGTAACTGTAGGGCTATTTGGGCATGAGATACTTGCAATCAACGAACCATGGAAATGCAGCTAAGGTGAATGCGGCGCTCCTTGAAGTGCTAGATAGGTAAGCGTCCACGTCGTGGAGCGAAAGACCTGATAGATTCCTCCTAGGAATGTCAGCAGCAGGATAGCCGGTATTGCGATCAGTATACCGAAAAGGATTGCTAGACCCGTAGACTTTGTAGCAGCATAAAGTACACCAGCTGGTGCTGCAGCCATAGCAAAGGCAACCAGGGCAAGTGGTACCATGACCAACCCAATAAGCAGGTCTATACCAAAGAGCAGTAGCCACATCAGGCCAACATGCCGCAGGTTTTGACGTGCAATGCGATACCCTTCCCGAAGGCTGTCCAAAATGCCTTTTCTCTCTAGCACGCACTGGCGGTAGGCAAAATCGCGCCATAGCCCAAGTACCGCTCCAGCGATGATGAGCAACCCTATCACTAGCAACATAAAAAGCACGGTGAGCAGAATGCCCAGTATCGTGAGCACATGCTTCTCAAAGAACAATAACACGAGAGGCGAGAGCCCCAAGGCAACCGAGGTAATCACAACAATCAGCATTGGAATACCGGTCACTAGGTCAATACCGATCAAAGGCAAGAACCGTGACCAGCCGATATGCCATCCGCTATGGATGGTGGTGTGTTCCATCTCCTCTACTTCGCGAACCATCCCGATCAATGCGCCACGGCTGATGTTGGTGAGAGCTATGCCTGCAACTACCAGTACAAGCATTAGAGCCATGGCGAAGAGCACAATGCCCAAGGATAACGCCAGTGGAAGTTGGTCTCCAGGGCGCATCCTATATTCGAGGCCTCGGCCAATGTTTCCACCGCTTCCTCCGCTGAAGAAAGCCAACAGGAAGCCAAAAAGCCACAATGCTTTGTGTCGCCAGGTAATTTCCAGTGCTCTTTTCAGGATTTGGGTGTAATTCATATCTCCTCCTCATGGCTTCAATGCTATAGCCAGGTTTTCTTGCAGGTAGGCAGGGTCTGAGCAAAGTATCCACGCATGCGAAAATATGCTGAGCTGTGTCTTGCAGCAATTAGTTGCTCATGGACAACAGTTCAGGTGCATCTCTCATTGCTATGTTTGGCTGCGACCATGCTTACTATGCTTCTTAGGGAGTTTTGCGAAGCGCTTATTTTGTAGGGCGGAGAGGCATTAATCCTTCGCCGGAAACTAGCTCACATCTCCGCGTACGACGAAGGCGATTTTCACATTGGCGCGGTATTCGGTAATTACGCCATTTTCGACCACTGCGGTCTGCCCAACGACATCAATCCCTGTGATACCCCGCACTGTTTTAGCGGCTTCAGCCACAGCGTTCTTTGCTGCGTCCTCCCAACTCACCTTCGAGTTGCCAACCAACTCAATGACCTTGATTACGGGCATCTTTGCCTCCTCCCATAGAGTATTTGGCTTATTCCACACATTGCCTGGCCTGAATCATACCATATTCCTTTCCTTCCGGCAAATGTCTCTCTGCTATCCTTGGCAAGTAGCAGGGGCTTGACAGAAACCCGCAATTAGGGGTATAGTAGAAGTAGCGTTCGAGGGCGTGGGAAAATTAGGGAAGGACAAGCGTATCTTTGGCTATCCCATCAACGTCTTGTAAAGAGGAGAACAGCCCTTACATGCAGTCGAACGAGGAATCAGCGCTGCTGAAAAGGGCTAGGGAGTACGATCAGGCAGCGATCGCCGAAATTTATGATCGGTACTCATTGCGCATCTATAACTACATCTACCATCGCCTAGGCAATGCACCACTGGCTGAGGATCTAACAGCTACGGTATTCTTGCGTATGCTGGAAGCTATCCGTTCATCCAGGGCATGGCAGACGTCATTTTCAGGGTGGTTGTACCGCATTGCGCATAATTTGGTGGTAGACCATTTTCGAGCAGGCCGGCAGGATGATGTGCCGTTAGATGAGTGGCCTGTTGCTTCGCATGAGCATCCGGCTGATGTGGCAGAGCGATCGCTTACCCAGCAGCGCTTGCGTGCAGCGATTAGCCAGTTGACAGAGGAACAAAGCTTGGTTATTACCCTGAAATTCCTTGAAGGCATGAGCAATGCTGAAATAGCCCAGCTCATGGGCAAATCGGAAGGGGCTGTCAAGTCCTTGCAGTTCAGAGCACTCGCTGCATTACGCCGAATCATAGGCGGAGAAGAGCTATGACGAATAGGCTTGAGGCCATTTTAGACGAGTGGCTTAACGAAATTGATAGCGAAGAATCCCTGGAAGCCCGTGTTGCGCAACAACCCGCTGTGGCGAGGGAACTCGAGCCTTTATTGCGCCTGGCATTTCAACTCAAATCCCTGCAGCAGGAACAGGTTCCACCTCCTGCAGCGTTGCAGAGGGGCCGGCAGAAGCTTCTGAGCGAGGTAGCGCGGCTCAAAGCGAGTGAAGCAGAGAAAGGGCAGGTACGTCAGTTCCCCCTGTGGCTGAACCTGCAGTCATTGATGCGCAGAGGTGTGGTAACTATTGTCCTGGTCGCGCTGCTGCTCAGTGCGGTGTTAGGCGCGGGTACTGTCGCCGCTTCTGCCAAAAGCTTGCCTGGCGATCCTTTGTACGCGGTCAAGCGGGCGGCGGAAGAGTTTCAACTCTTGATCACCTTTGACCGTCAAGCGAAAGCCCAGCTTGTACAGAAGCTGGATGAACGCCGACGTGAGGAAGCAAAGGCTATTGCCAGCAGCCAAAGAATCGCTGAGCTGTCCTTCCGAGGTCATGTGGATCGCATCGAGGCTGAGTATTGGACTATTGGGGGAGTTGTCATCCGCACTACTGCCGAGACCGTGCTAGAGGGGGATATTTCCATCGGTACGTTTGTCCGTGTTCACGTGCGTTCCCTCAGTGATGGTACTTTGCTGGCCGTACGCATTTCTGCGGAGCCAGAAGTAGTACCTGCACAACCCGTAGCTTCTCCAACACCTACGCCTAAGCCAACGGCAACGAGTACTGCGACGGCTTCGAAAACTCCCCTACCCACGGAACCTCCGCCTGCGCAGGCACCGGTTCAACCTCCTCTAGCGCAACCAACGCCAACTTCCAGGCGGACATCCACGCCGAAGCCCACTGTGACAAAGACTGCTACGGCAACTGCTATTCCGCCAACGGCAGCTCCTCCACGCGAGGTCAAGATCCGCTTCAAAGGGCGTATTGAGGCAATAACCGCTGCTGCTTGGACGGTAGGCGGCCAGATGGTCAAAGTGCATGCGCAAACGCACATTGACGAATCGGCTGCTAGAGCAGCGGTTGGAGCTATGGCGGCAGTAGTGGCTACACGTCAGGAAGATGGCGTTTTACTTGCGATTGAGATCATCATTGAGCAGGCAGCACCTCCTGCCGAGCAGCCCTTTGAGTTTCAAGGCTTGATCGAAACTTGGAGCCCGACGCAATGGGTTGTAGGAGGACACATCCTGATCATCACGGCAGACACTCGCATTGAAGGCAGTCCACAGAGAGGGCTTCTCGCAGAGGTTAAGGCTTTGCGGCAGGCGGATGGGACACTTGTGGCCAGGCAGATTGTGATCCAATTGCCCCAGGAAGAGGTGCAATTTGAGGGCATTATTCAGAGCATCAATCCCACGGAATGGGTTGTAGAGGGAGTTACGGTACGCATTGATGCCCAAACTGTGATTGAAGGCACACCAGAAGTCGGCCAATCGGTAGAGATTCAGGGGTTGCTTCTGCCAGATGGCGCTGTATTGGGTCGTAGGATTATTGTGCTAAATCCAGCTAGCCTCACACCCTCGCCGACATAGAGTGGATATCCGTAATATAGAGTAACCTCGACTGCTTCGAGTTAAGGAAAGAAAAATGCAAGCGCGCCGACTCATTTGGGATGGGCATTGGGTAGCGTTTCTGTTACTTGCAGTGCTGTTATTCATCCCGCTGATCATTGTGGTCAAACCGTGGCCAGCAAGTGCCCAAAGCCCATCTGCCCCTGTAAAGATCACCAATTCTGATGACGGCAAATTCAGACATCCAACGGTCAAACTAGTAGACTGGCTCAATAAGGTGAAGCCAACACTCTGGACTGTTGGCGACCATGTAGTGCGCGTTGACCCTGCTTCTCCCATGGCAGGAGCAGCAACCTCCGGGGTATATGCAGCGATCATCGCGCGGTTAGATGACGAGGGCCAGCTTTGCGCCGAAAACTATTTCCTTCAACCGCAAGGTGAGACACCATGGGGCACCAATATGGAGTTCCGGTGCCTTATCCAGGAGATCGATCCGCGCTATTGGATTGTGTGCAATCGCATGGTGCTGATTGCAGAGAATACGGCAATTCAGGGCAGACCTGAGATTGGCGCTCTCGCCGAAGTGAAGGGGATCCGTTTGCCTGCTAATACCGTGCTGGCCCGGAGCATCAGGGTTGTAGTAGCTGGTGCCTATGCTGAGGTCGAGTTTGAAGGCGCTATCGAAAGCCTAGCAGACAATATGTGGATTGTCAATGGGATTACAGTGGCTATTAATGTGGCTACCGCGATCCGAGGAACCCCGGAGCTAGGTCTTATTGCCGAAGTACAAGGGATACTGCAGCCCGACGGTTCCGTCTTAGCCAAGTCCATTACGGTCAAAGGACCTGGTGTTACGCCACAGGTTGACCTCGAAGGTGTGGTAGAAAAGATCGAGCCCAACTATTGGATTATAGCGGGGACGACAGTGTATGTTGATGCCCGCACCTTTATAGATGACAGTCGTGCTCCTGCCGAGGTAGGTATGTGGGCACAGGTGCGGGCGCTTCGTCGCCTCGATGGTACTTTGCTGGCACAGCGTATTCGGCTTTCGAGGCCAAACTGAAAAACCGTATTCCTTCAAGGTAGTCTCGCATTTTCCGTTTGCCTACCTGAGTGAGCATCAGAGCAATTTGCTACCCAACGCCTGTTTGCCTACAATGGCTTAGCCATTCCCTTTTCTATATTTCAGGGCATCAGTGCATTCAGGAGACCTATTTTGGGTAGTAGACTTAACCGTGTTCGAATTTTGTTGCTTGCCGCGTCGTTTTGTCTGACTATCAATCCCGGCCTGTTCTT
>JBMFPM010000131.1:0-6215 GCA_049969135.1 Anaerolineae bacterium | reverse complement strand
CCGCGCTCGTGGAAGGTGTAGACATGGTCAACGGCTACAAGATTAGCCGCTCGGATCCATGGTATAGGGTGGTGATTGGACGTATTTACCATTGGATTGCTAAGCTGAGTTTTGGATTGAAACTGCGAGATGTAGACTGCGATTTCCGCTTGATGAGGCGAGAGATTTTTGACAAGGTGCACCTGGAGTCCAACAGCGGGGTTATCTGCGTCGAAATGATGAAGAAGATCCAAGACGCCGGTTTTGTGATCGCTGAGGTACCAGTGCACCACTATCATCGTGTCTACGGTCGTTCCCAGTTTTTCAACTTTCGCCGCACATTCCGCGTGGGGATTGACCTCTTGCGGCTTTGGGTAAAGTTGGTGTTTAAACCGAAGCTGAGCAAATGGAAGGCGCCCAAGCCCATGAAGCAACCTGAGGGGTAGGCGATGATGAATCACTGGAGCAAAAGGCAACGTGCTCGTGCTCTTATTACCCTTGCCTTGTTTCTCCTGATTGCATGGCTGTTATATCAAGCCCGCAGAGCATTGTTGCCTTTTGTACTGGGTGCTGTCTTTGCTTACATTCTACTGCCTTTTATCAATTGGTGGGATGACCGCGTACGAAAGGCGCGCAGCCAGCGCTTAGTACGTGGTGTCTCTGTGCTTATTGCGTATGCGCTGACTATTTACATTATCTATGCGATATTGACATCTGTCATTCCGCCGATTGGCGCACAGGTGGGATCTCTTATGCAACGTTTGCCATATTTTGCGCGTAATGTTTACCGCGCAGCACCTGCGCTTGTACAAGATTGGTTGAATGCATACAACAGGGTTGTGCCGGAGAATATTCGCCTCGCCGTCCAACATAGTTTTGAGAGCACAGTCCAATCCCTGCTCAGAACCTTGCAGACGGGCATATTGAAGGGAGTGAATGTGGTTTTTACCACGGTCAGCTTTGTCTTGGGCCTGATTGTGGTTCCACTATGGATGTTCTATATCTTGCGCGATGAGCCGGAAATCCGCACTCAGTTCTATCAGCTTGTTCCGAATTCCTACCGTGAGGATGTGCGGAATATCCTGCGCTTGATTGATGGCGTCTTGGGAGCTTACCTACGCGGGCAGTTGATCCTTTGCCTGAGTGTGGCTATTCTCACTACTATTGGTCTGCTAATTCTTGGTATAGATTTTGCTTTGCTCCTGGGAACACTCGCGGGCATTTTTGAAGTGATTCCAGTTCTGGGTCCCCTGTTGGGCGCTATCCCTGCCCTTTTGGTGACGTTGGCTACTTCCCCATCTAAATTGCTTTGGGTGGCATTGCTGGCTGTCATCGTGCAGCAGCTTGAGAATTACCTGCTCGTACCGCAGGTTGCTCGAGGGACTTTTCGCATACATCCAGCACTAGCCATCCTTGCCTTGGTCATTGGGAGTGAGGTTGCGGGCATCTGGGGGGTCATTCTGTGCTTGCCTCTTACGGCTATCGTCCGTGATGTGACTCGCTATCTCTATCTACGTTTATCGGATGATCCCTTATCGCCTGAAGAAGCGCTGGCCAAGGTGCGTATTGAGGCGCCTTCTTTGCCTTCCATTGTTTCACGGAAAGCCCTGTGGAAGAAGTGACATGGAGACCCAGCGATCAGGGACACTAGAAGATGAGCATCTCTACGGGCAAGCTCTCTACCCGGTTGCTCCTTTCTCATGGCTGGTGCCCTTGTGGTTTTTGCTATGTGGGGTAGTGGCTTCTGCTGGTTGGACCTGGACAGGCAATAGTGTATTGCACCTCTTTCTGGGCTTTCTTTTGGCAGGGCCGCTGCTGGGCACGGCTTGGGGAGCAAGTGCTCGTGTCAGACCTCAGACAGGGCGGTGGAATTGCCTATCAGGCGATAGGAAGTCAGATACTGTATTCGCTCTACCTTATACCCTGACTGGCTCAGCGAGTTCCCGCTTTGCTGCCCGATTATCCAGTTTCGCGGTATGGTGGCAGGAAACAAGTCCGGTTGTGAGGAAGGCATGCGTACAATTGATAGCGAGCAGCGTTTTTTCTCTCGCAGTGGCTGCTCAACTCGGCCAGCAAAGTCTGGCTATTACCGCGTTTGTTCTCATGATCGCTTATGCTATAGGGCTCAGTCGTGGAAAGTGGGTTTACAATCCTGTAATCTCTATCTCAGTTCCGCTGTGTCTCGCTTGGCTGTTAGGGCACACGGCTTTTGCTACCTTGCATCCAGTATCTGCCGTAGTGGCAGCATCCTTTGCCCTTGTTTTTGGTGGTTGTTTCACAACTAACCACACAGGCCAGGGCCTGATTGGGCAAGTTGTGCCACAGGCAGTAGTGGCAGCGAGCCTCGTAGCTTGCCATCAACCCATCGCAGCGATGGCGATAACCCTGCTTGGCTCGCCACAGCTACTTCTGGCCCAATTGTTGAGGACACCAGAACATCGAGCACGATATTTCCGAGCGATCCAATGGCATTTGGCGGTTGGCACGCTCCTGACTGCGGCAGCTCTGGGGTACAGGATATGATGTGGATTGGTGCGTTATTGACCATCCTAGCCATAGGGGCTCTTTCTTATTGGCTTTTTATCCTCACTGAGGGTGTTTATCTAGGGAAGAGAGTGGTTATCGCCCTCTATGATTGGAATGCAGCGAGTTATGACCGGGTGAAACAGGTATTGCCCCACGAAGATGGCATCCATCTGGCCAGGCCCTTGTTGTCGGCAATAGAGAGTGTCCATTCACCTTTGGTGCTGGATATTGCCACAGGTACAGGGCGCCTGCCTGTGGCTTTGTTACGGCAGTGGGATTTCCACGGGCGGATTGTGGGGCTTGATCTTTCGCAGCGCATGTTAACCATTGCTAGACACAAAACATGGGCGCATTGCCAGCGCGTCGCATGGATCAGGGATGATGCGATGAACCTGCCCTTTCCTAGCGGTATTTTCCATGCCGTGACTTGCATCGAAGCTCTGGAGTTTTTGCCCAAGCCTTGGGAGGCTTTGGCTGAAATGGTGCGTGTGTTGCGCCCTGGCGGGCAGCTCATGGTTACAAATCGAGTAGGTGTTGATGCTCTTTTTCTTCCAGGGCGTGCTTATCGCCCTGCCATGCTGGAGCAGAGGCTGCAAGCTTTAGGGCTTGCCAACGTAAAGACGCGGCGTTGGCAAGTACATTATGATTTGATTGACGCGCAGAAACCTTTTGCAGAATCTGAGAGGAAATGATGATGAAGTCCATTGGAGAGAACTGTCCCAGAAACTTTTCTGCAGTTGCCAAGTGCGCACCTCTGATTATCGCTGTTGTGATCAGTGTGTGCTTTTTGGCGATCTGTGCCAAAAATGTCCAGGCGGATACGCTTTATGTATGCCCCAGTGGTTGTGCATACACGAGCATAGCGGCTGCCCTGGAGAATGCGCTGCCCGGGGATACGATTATGGTGGGGCCGGGTGAGTATAGAGAGTACATTTTTATGCGCGGTGGCGTGAGGATTCAGGGGGCGGGGCCAGATCGAACTTTCCTGATCTGGGATGGACAACGTCCTGCTGTAGCAGGCTATCCTCATGACCTGACAGGTGCTGTCCTCGATGGCTTCACCATCATCTGCAACTCCCCACATGGTGCTATCCACATTGATTGCCCTCACGAGAAGCAGATTATCAGCAACAATGTGATTAGTAACAGTGTGGGCGAGTGGGAAAGCGGAGGCATCTGGATTGTGGAAGGCGCCTCTCCGATGATTATCAATAATGTCTTTGTGGGCAATACTTTGCTTTATGGGGAAGGCGGAGGCGCTATCTATGTGCAAAATGCGGCTCCAGTAATTAGTGGAAATACTTTCATCGGTAATTATGCGAGAAAAAATGGCGGTGCTATAGCGGTCTACAACGATAAAGAATATCATGCTATTATCACTAACAACACGTTCATTAATAATGCGGCGGGGGGAAAGGGCGGGGCTATTTATCTGGAAAACTCGTGGCCGGTGATTCGAAGTAACACGATCCTAAGCAACACGGCTGTAGCTGGTGGTGGTATCTACGCCACTAGCCGTTGCAAATCTACCATCGAGGACAATGTGATCGCGTTCAATAAAACTTCGGGTGGAACAAGCGCGAATGTTGGCGGAGGATTGGCCATTGTAGATCAATCGGATGTTTCTGTAGATCGGAATGTGATTCGTGAAAATCTTGCTGGACGGGGCGATGGCATCTACATTCAAAATGCCATGGCATACATTACGAATAATGTATTGACTGCCAACAAATCCACGGAGCTCTTGGTTATCGGTTCTTCTCCTTATATTGTGAATAACACTATCCTTGGCATCAATCAGCTTGGCACAGTTGGAATAGACCTGCTTGGTGCGTCGAGTCCTAAGATAGCAAACAACATTATTGCCTACGAAGCATATGGCATAAGGGGCGATGGCGTGGCTGCGCCTATCGTCCGCTACAATGATGTATGGCAGAATTCGCTGGCAAATTACAGCGGCATCATTCCACAGCCCAATAACCTCAGCGTCAATCCTTATTTAAGAGACCCGGCGAACGGAGATTATCATCTTGCCCCTAATTCTCCGCTCATTGACGCGGGTTCCACAGGGGATGCACCGCCTCTCGATTTCGAGGGGGATGCCAGACCCCTAGACGGAAATGGAGATCTCGTGGCACAAGCTGACATCGGTGTGGACGAGTATAACCCGCTACCTGCTACACCCACGCCTACCCCTTCACCTATCCCGCCCGGGACGGAGATCACGATCACGCTGCAGCAGGCAAGTGATGGTTACTTTGGCAGTGAGGATACATATATTTATCAGTACACCCCGGATGACAATTACTGTCTAGACCCGGCACTCCGAGTTGGCTATATGCAGCGCTACAAGGCGTTGCTGCGCTTTGATCTTTCTTCGATACCTGCAGGCGCCACGATTACTCGCGCAACTCTCCAGCTTTATGCGGTGGCCTGGAGTGGTAGCGATATTGCTGTTAGTGCTTACGCGATTACGCGTAGCGTAACTTTTTGCCAGGCTACCTGGAACCAAGCCCAGTCGGGTAATCTATGGGGCCGACCAGGGGCTAATGATATGTCTTCAGACCGCCGAGCGTCCGCTGAAAGCAGCCTGACTACCAATGGCGTCAAGAAGGGGTATAGCCTTGACCTCACCAGGCTTGTTCAGGAGTGGGTCAATGGCAGTCTGGTGAACAATGGCGTGCTGTTGCAGGCGGCATATTCTGATAGTAGCGTATTCTACTTTTCTAGTGCGCAGGATGGGAATGTGCCTTTACATCCCAAGTTGGTCATTACCTACCGGCTTGGCACTGGTGTCACGCCAACGCCAACAGCAACTGGATCCAGCCCTACGCCAACTCAGACACCAGTGTCTACATCTGTGCCGACGAATACGCCTACGCCCACTCTAACTCCTTTTGGTTTGGATACTACTATCACTTTGCAACAGGGGATTGACGGCTACCAGGGCAGCGACGATACTTTCATGTATCAATACAGTCCCGATAGCAATTATTGCCTGGAAAGTTATCTCAAAGTGGGATATAAACAGCAGTACGCCGCGCTATTGTATTTTGATATTTCCCGTGTGCCTGCAGATGCTGTGGTTACTCAGGCAACATTGCAAGTCTATGCTGTGGGCTGGAGTGGAGCTGACCTCAGTATTGGTGCTTATGCTATTACGCGCAGTGTTGCTCTATGTCAGACTACCTGGAACCAGGCACAGTCGGGCAATCTGTGGGGTCAATCGGGGTGCAATGACACGGCCAGCGATCGTCGGGCTGTAGCTGAGAGCACGCTGACTACGAGTGGCATCAAGAAGTGGTATAGCTTTGACTTGACGGGGCTTGTTCAGAGTTGGGCCAATGGGAGCATGCCGAACAATGGGGTGTTATTGCGTGCGGCATATTCTCCTCAGTTGTTCTATTTTGCCAGCGCGCAAAATGACAATCTGAGCTTGCGCCCGAAGCTGCTCATCACCTACCGGCGTTCTGTAGGCATCACTCCGACTGCGACTACTACCCAGGTTAGCCCAGAGCCAACACAAACTGCCACGTTAACGCCCACTCCGGGGAATACGCCTACTCAAACGCTTATGGATACGCCAACCCTGACTCCAACTCCTTCGCCTACACTTACTCCCACTCCTTCACCTACCCCATCTGGAGCAGAAACCACGATCACTTTGCAGCGGGGGAATAATGGTTACCAGGGCAGCGAGGATACCTACA